>NZ_JBHVDI010000033.1:0-17792 GCF_042802875.1 Kocuria sp. NPDC057446
CGCCGAGCCCCCGCTCCAGATCCCCGAACCAGTGGCACTGGCCGCTTGACAATACAGAGGGACCATCGGCCCCACACCGCCTGCGGCGATCAGCCCCCGGCCTCACGCACCCCGGCCCGTGCCAATAACGTCATGCCCTCTTACACCTAGCAGCACCACTCGAGGAGGTGCTACTAGTGGGCCGTCGTTGAACTACCTGAACGTATGGCGGAGTGTGACCATGGATTATGGCGAATCACCCTGCGGCTCCGTTGCAGTTGTGCCAGGGCGACCGGGAGAAGCTCCAGCAGCTCGTCCGGTTGACCTCGGTGCGGGCCGGGCTGGCGCAGCGGGCGCGGATCGCGCTGCTGTCCGCCGACGGGGTTTCCAATACTGAGATCGCCGAGAAAGTCGGCGCGACCCGCACCACGGTGATCGCCTGGCGGGCCCGCTACACCGAGGCCGGGATCGAGGGACTGGCCGATCATGACCGGTCGGGCCAGCCCCGGCAGATCGACCACCGGGCGATCGTGGCCGCTACCCTGAGGCCGCCGCCGAAGAAGCTCGGGGTCACCCACTGGTCCTCCCGCCTGCTGGCGGGGCGGGTGGGGATTGACCATTCCACCGTGGCTAAGGCCTGGCGCGAGCACGGGGTGGCCCCGTGGCGGGAGGGCACCTTCAAGTTCTCCACCGACCCCTCAGTTGGTGGCCAAGGTTGTCGACGTGGTCGGTCCGCATATGGCCCCGCCCGAGAATGCGGTGGTGCTTTGCGTGGACGAAAAGTCCCAGATCCAGGCCCTCGAGAGAACCGCCCCGTCTCTGCCGATGCAGCCCGGGAAGCCGGCGGCCCGCACCCATGACTACGTCCGCCACGGGACTTCCACCCTGTTCGCGGCGCTGGAGATCGCCACCGGTCATGTGACCGCAGAGTGCAAACCGCGGCACCGGCGCCAGGAGTTTCTGGCGTTCCTCAAGCAGGCGGCCCGGGCCTACCCGGAGGGGCAGCTGCACCTGGTGATGGACAACTACGCCACCCACATGTCCGCCGAAGTCAGAGCCTGGCTGGCCGACAATCCCCGGTTTCGGGTCCACTTCCCCCCGACCTCCGCGTCATGGCTGTACCTC
The DNA here is from genome assembly GCF_042802875.1 of Kocuria sp. NPDC057446. Taxonomy (NCBI): domain Bacteria; kingdom Bacillati; phylum Actinomycetota; class Actinomycetes; order Micrococcales; family Micrococcaceae; genus Kocuria; species Kocuria sp. NPDC057446. The sequence goes on from NZ_JBHVDI010000033.1 coordinate 1,105, forward strand.
GTGAAGGTGTGGTTCTCCATCGTCGAACGCCAGGCCCTACACCGGGTCGACGTGGTCCAAATCCAGGAGCTGAACGCCCGTATCCGCGCCTTCGTCACCGGCTGGAACGACCGCTGCCACCCCTTCGTGTGGACCAAGACCAGCACCGAGATCCTCGGGAAAGCCAACCGCCCAGCCACTTCAAATACGGGCCACTAGAGACTTCCGTCCTCTGGCGAGAAGCCCGTTCCTCATGACATCGACGCACCCGCGTCAAGAAGGCCATGTCTCACAACACTTAATCATTCATGCTTGAATTTAAATAAATCGACAAATATAGCTTTTGCGACTCGGCTTATCAGACGTAAAGTAAATACAGATACTGATGAAGCTTGTGACCAAAAACTAGCAGCCTTCACTCTTCGCCCATATCACGCACGATTTCCTGCAGTCGTTCAATAAACACTTGAGCCGAGAACTGCTCAGCGTGTTCTTGGATTTTTGGCCCATCCCATTCATATTTAGGGAAGGCTGCTAAGGATTCACGTATCGAATCAGGGCTCGGGGCATCTATAAAAAGTCCAGTGGCACCCTCCACAACAGTGTCCAAATATCCGCCAGCGCGTAGGGCGATGGTGGGCTTGCCATAAGCCGCGGCCTCCACTGGGGTCAGACCGAAATCCTCAAAGGAAGGCGCCACAACTGCCTCGCATGTCGAATAAATCCAACGCATCTGCGCGTCTGTCAGATGGGAAACAATTTTGACGTTAATAGGGGCGGATTCGACCAGCTCGTCTCGCAGAGGGCCAGCTCCTACGATCACAAGGCGCTGATTCAGGCCCCTAAATGCTTCGATTGCCTGATTGACATTCTTGTACGGCAAAAGCCTGGACACCAACAGAAAGTGCCCGCCTACGCCCACGAAGTCCTCAAGGCCCGGAATTGGCTCGCGAGGCCCGTTAGTATCCACTCCGTAGGGCGGATGTAGTACGTCAACCTCCCTGCCGTAGACTTCTTTCACGCGCTTTTTCACATGGGTCGAATTGGCGACATAGACGACGGAGTTCGCGGCGGCCCTTTGGTCCCACAAACGCAGAATAGGACGCATCAACCATAGGGACCACCCTGCTGGCCTTCTCCACAATGCGGAACCGAGATACTGCTGCGAAAAATACAACCAGCGAGCAGGTGAGTGGCAGTACACCATCTTGTTCCCATCAAACGTGAAACCGTGCGCCCATCCTGAGGATGAAATTACCGCAACGTCCTCCCTAACACGCAAAGCTTGAGACGCGAAGGCGAGAAAGGGTAAAGCAAGCCTGTGATTTCGACGAAAAACACCCAGCTTATTCAAAGGCGATGTAACAATATTAGCATCTTGGAACTCCGGATAAGTACTTTCTGGATTGTATAAGGTCGTGTAGATGGTGGCATCCGGAAACGCCCGGTGCATGGCGAGGACAACTCGTTCCGCTCCCCCCCTTTGCGTTAGATAGTCGTGGGCGATAGCTACGGTTGGCTGCTTCATATAGCAGTTACCCCCTTTTGTGTTGAGGAATCTGTATCATTTCCGCTTTCGAAAAAAGAAGTGGGCGTCTGCATGCACCTGTTCCCAGGCTTTTCGATGCAGGAAACGGAGAACGACCACCATCACCACGCAACCAAGTAGTCCTCCACACACGAGTCGCGCAAAGGGTGGTAGGGGAACGATCATTAGCATGGCGTAGGGCGCAGCTACCCACGCGCTCAAACTTATGGCTGGGACTAGAGATCCCAACATGCTCTTATATGAGGTTCTGGCTGTCGCTTTGTGCAGATAACCAATGTATGGAGTAAGCACGAGGCCGGCAATTGTATACCCCCAGGCGACGCCAACCATGCCCCACGACAATCCAGCGACAATACCACCAATTTGAACCGCGGCAGCGATTAAATTAAAGCGCAAGTGCGTTTGAGATTTTCCCATACCCAAAAGAAGAGGCGCAATGATAGAAGTTACCGATTGTCGAGCACCGGTTAAAGCAAGTATTTGAAGGACTGGCACAGCACCGAGCCAACTTGAACCCAGGAACACCAATACCGCATCTTCACCTGAAATCGCTACGAACGTCATCAAAGGAAAAGTAATAAGAGAGATGGCCGACATGCTCCGTAGCGTCAACCGAGATACTTCTGGCAAGTTCGCCTTATGACTGGCGATGGCTGGAAACAGTACCCGCGAGACCATTTGGCCCACCATCTGCACTGGCGTCAACAACACTCTGTAGGCCAGCGAGTACAGGGCAAGATCGGCGGCGCCGTAAAACTTACCTACGAGCAAGTTATCCACATTGCGGGAAGTTACCGAAACCACATTGCCAAGAAAGACTCTTGATCCGAAACCAAGAATCTGCTTGAGGTGAGAGAAGCGCATTGAGGGACGAAAGAATCGCGCCGCTCCCATCAGCATAATAGCCACTACAAAATCATTTGCAATGACTTGAATGACGATGGACCAGTACCCGAGACCGCCGACCGCGGCAGCCAATCCGGCCAGGCCGCCAAGCAACGCTCCCAGCACGTCAGCTATCGCGATGGGCTTGAAAGCGAAGGAGCGCATCAGCAACATGCGCGGAACAATTGCGAGACCCTTCAAAACCAGGCCTCCGCCAAGAACTTTCAGCACCAACTCAAGCTCTGGACTGTTGAAGAACGCTGCGGTGGCCGGCGCGACGGCGAAGGTTACCGCGAAAAGCAATAGTGAAAGGACTATATTTAGACCGGCCGCTGCGCGAACCGTGTCTATCGTGACCCGTGAGCTACTCACCAGGGCGGCTGTTAGGCCTTGGTCAAGAATTAATATTGCAAATGCAATGTATACATTCGCCTGAGCCACCAACCCATAGGCCTCTGGTCCCAGCAACCGCGCGAGCACAACCGAAAAGCCCAGTAGAAAGATCTGTCGACCGATTAGCGAAGCACCATTCCAGGCAACGGACTTCTTTAGGGGGCGGCCTTGTTCCTCGCCGTATTCCAATACAGTGGCCATGGAACTACGGTTGCCGGGCAATAGGACGAATAATTTCGTGCAAATCTTCGACTGGCGACATTGCCGCCGTACGCAACTTCGTCAATTGTTCAGCGCTGAGCGTCCACCTTTCGCGGTTTTGGCTCACCTTTATTAGCTTGCCCTCAATCCAGTCACTTGTGACCGATTCGATGCTTATGGCCAAGTCACCGAGTCCCAACGAACGGAAAAGTTCCAGCGTCTTGAACTCATAGGCGACAGCGATAACGGGCACACCTGCGACTAGAGCCATGATGGCAAGATGCATTCGCGTGGTAACCACGACCTCCGCCTCAGCGACAATCTGCAGCAGTACGTCGGGGCCGTGGAAATCTCTGTCCACTTCAACCTTCATGCCCTCGAAGATCCTCATAGCCAGGGCTGAATCGTCGTAGGCGTACTCAGGCACCCCCTGACAGGTTGACAGCGCCGTCACGGCGAAGTCTTCCTCAAGAAGAACACTGGCAGCCTGGCGCATAGCGTCAGCGTATGTCGATTGATCAAATGAGTCGGATGCCACACCCCTGTTCCATTCACGGACGGACAGAAGTGCTCGACGCTTGCCGCTGAATAGCTGAGACATCCGTGACGGTCGTGCAAGGGCGAATACGGCGTCAGCCACCACGCGCCCTTCCACGCCGGAGACCGTGCGCCGCCAAGCCACTGCAGACTTCTCGTCGCGGAAATACACCAGATCCGTACAGTGAGCAATCCGTTTAATGGCTGTCGATGCCCGAGGTGAGTCGAAGGGCCCCATGGACTGAGTCCAGAGGACAACGGGGAGGCCCAGTCGTGAGCCCATCTCGAGCTCGACCGCCCTGGACTCGAAGTTGTAATGGTCCACCAGATAGGTGCCACCACTACTAATTAAGAGCTCCATCTGAGCCATCAAACAAAAGCTCCGAGCAAACCCTGTTCGACGCAAAACTGGGAATCCAAGGATTCGCTGAGCAACACGCGGATTCGTCGACACCGTACGCACGAGAGTATGACGGAACCGTTGCAGTAAGTTGCGCAGACGTGCAGGCCTGCGGGGTGGGGACACGGCTAGTTGCTGGAGAATGTTCCAAGACGGGTAGAGACGTCTTGTGACCCTCGCGTTCGAGTCGAACACGTAGATGTCGGCACGTGTTGCGACTCCCCCCGCCTCCAGAGCCTGCACGATGCCCTCGTAAATGGCTGCGTCTCCAGTATTCGACAGAACGGCGTTGGTAATGGCAACTTTCACGTTCGTTCCACACTCTCTTTTGGACGATCTAAACAACTTACGCCTGACGACTTTATGTTAGTTTTTTTGCGCAGCACTATTTTTTTTCCAACAATTCATCATATATTTGCTCGAGCTTTTCTGATTGCCGAATCAGGTCAAACTCCTGCCTCACTCGTTGGGCTGCGGCGAGTCCAACCTCAGTGGCCCTATTAGGGCTGTCCAGAAGTGCTTCCATGCGCTCCGCAAGGCCAGTCACGTCGTTCTCCTCCGCGAGTAGGCCGTACGCATCAGAAGGTATGGCTTCGGGAATGCCGGAATGGCGAGTTGATATCACCGGCGTACCCGCGCTCATAGCCTCTAATATGGAAATGGGAAGGCCTTCTTGGTCACCATTCTCTGCTGTCCGACTGGGCAGGACAAATGCCAAGGCTCGGTCCAAAAGGGTCTTAATGCTTGCTAGGTCCTGCTGGCCGTAAAAGTGAACTTTTTTCCGCAACCCGTGGGCATTGACCATGGCTTCAAGGCTTTCCCTGAGAGGGCCGTCGCCCACGATATCCACGTGGGCATCCGGATATCGGGGAGAAATCTTGTGAAGCGCATCAATTAGCACCGATGTCCCCTTTTTTTCGACCAATCGCGCCACATGGACGAACCGAGGCTCGCGCGGGGCTCTGCTAATGGGGAAGCGGTGGGTGTCCACCCCGATGTAGTGAGTCATAACTTTTTCTGGGGGCATCCCCAATTCGACAGCCTTGCCAGCAAGGTAGTCCGACACGCATAGGATGCGTGTTGCCCTGCGAGCGGTCGATGCTCGAGCCAATGCGTACCGAATAGCTACGGGTCGCCGAGCACGGATCAGATCGGGCTTTGTGATAGTGACGTCTCTGCCGTGCAAGGTGATGACGGACGGAAGAGACAGTCTTTCTGCCGTGGGTACTATCAGCATTCCGTCGGGACCAAAATGAGCATGCACCAAACGAGCATCCTCTTGCTTAATTAGCTTTTCCAGCACGCGGGATCGCCCACCCAGTGCGAACTTGTACTGGGCCAATCTGCTGCTTTGCGCGTCAAGAGATACTGCCAAGACCCCCTCCGGTGCATTCATTACCGAACGGCGTGAAACGTACAGGGGGTTGTACCTCTGCATTGACTGCACCTGCGAGCGAATAAATGTTTCCGACGGCACAAAAAGTCGTTCGCGGAAGACCACAATGTTTGGCACCGTTATCTTCGAGCCCAATAGTTGTTCCGTTCGGATACTCATGCTTTGGCCTCAATGACCGCTCGTCGCACGGATAAGATTAATGATCCGAACCGGTTAGCAATCTCTGCGTCTGTCGGAATTTTCCTCAAACCCAGCGCACCCTCCGACAAAGCCTTCCGCAATTCGAAGTCATTATTTAGAGCGCTAAGTGCGTCAACGAGATCGTTTTCGCTTCCCATTTGGACCAGCAGGCCGTTTTTCCTGTCGGTCACCCATTCCGGCGGACCTCCAGCATTGACCGCGACAGTAGGCCGCCCAGCCGCCAAATATTGAAGGACGTTCTGACCCAAGGGCTCCGGCCTGATCGAAGAATGAACGCAGATGTCCATGCCCGACAAAAAATCAAAAATGTTCTCGATATGACCCATAAACACCACTTGATCCTCGATCCCGAGCGTCCGGGCACGTTGCTTCAGGTGGCCAAGGTAGTTCTCATGTCCAAACGCAGGGGCGCCGGCAATGTACAGCTTGGCGGCCGAATCCTTAAAAACCCGCGCGAAGGCAGTGAACAATAGTTCCTGCCCCTTCCAGGGATCGATCCGAGCGACCATGCCGACATTTCGCACTTCGGGGGCGACAAATGACGTCGTCAAACGGCGATCGATGCCCGCAGGACTGGGGATGACTTCGGCAGTTGCGTTGCTCTTGAGGTACGGCAGCGCTGTGGAAAGCGTAGCCTTGGAGTTGCCAATCACCGCATCAGCGCGCGGAAGGACAAACTTTCGGAAAAGAAATTTTCCCGCTCGCCCCAGACTCGCGGAGTCGACCATGTCGCGCAAATGTACGACCAACGGTTTGTCGGTGCCGAAGCATGCCATGGCGCCGTAAAGCGCGGCCCGGCTCGTGTTCGCGTGGATGACATCTGCTGACCGGAAGGCCTGGTTTGCACGCAGGCGCACCGCTTCTGCTGCGATATTGAACCCGAATTTAAGCGCTTGCGCAAAAGACGCGGAACTGGCTCCAGATTTTTGTAACTTACCAATTTCAATGACTTTTACATGCGAAAGACTTTGATCCCTGAATGCGTCCTCGGTTTCCAAACCCTTCGATTTAGCTGGCAGTGCCAGTACGGGCACCCAATGGCCCGCATTCTCGCACAGGCGGCGCAAGGCTATCTCAGCTCCGCCCGGCGTACGAGTGTGGTCAAGGTGCAACACGGTCGGATGCACGTGACACTCAAATGTTCCCGAGAGGATTGGTCTAGTCATGTCAGGCCGCCCGACTGCCACGATGGTCAATTCTTTCGACGATGGCTGCGACAGACCCCTGAATCGATAACGCCTGGGCGTTCTGACGGACATGGTTGCCGACATCGGCGCGAAGACTGTCGTTTCGGACAAGATTTTGGACGGCCACTACCCAGGCCTGCGTGTCATGAGGGTCCAGTACATAGGCGTCACGAAGTTGTTTGTCTGTGTACAACATCGGCGCTGCCCCGAACGCATCAGACAACACAGTTGCCATACCGCCTGTGGCCGCCTCGACCGCGCTGCGCCCGAATGCCTCCCTGAACGATGTCCCGATATAGATGGTGCCCTCTTCCCACACCAACTGAGGATCACTCCAGCCCCGGAACGTCACGTTGGACGGTGCTGCTTGTTCCAACTCAGAGCGCAGTTCGCCGTCTCCAAACATAAGACCCGTAACCGGCACCTGCTTCAGAATTTCAAGGAAAAGGTGGGGGTTTTTGTCCGGGGACATTCGGGCAGCCCACACCAAAACTGACCCTGTTGACTTTCGGACTCGCGCTTGGGCGTGTGAGGCGATACCAGCCGGGACGATATGTGTTTGTGGCCAGTCCAGTTCTTCCTTGAGTTTCGGAGTAGTGGCCCAAACCTCCCACATGCGGCTGAGAGCCCATCTTTCGATCAAGCGCCATGCTGTTCTACGCAAATGGTTGGCCTCACCTTCACGTGGCCATGGAGCACCACGAACATATGCGATAAGCTTTTGTTTACGGTGACGTTTCAGTGTGGCAAGAAGCACGTCCGACTGAGGGATGAGCGATATCACAGCATCAGAACTTTGAAGGCGTTCATGCTTTCCAAGCAGGCTTCTCAGCTTCAACAATCCTGTCAGTCCAGCGTAGTCAAGGACATGCACATCAACACCTTCCGGCACTGAGGTCGCTCCTAGATCTCCACGAGTGACAACGACGCCTTTCCAATCAAGCCCCGCATTCCTTGCTGCTTCGACCAGTTCACATGTGGATCGAAAGACTCCTCCCTTTGTAACAAGAGGAGCCGCCACCAGGGTTACCTTTGGATTCATATCTTTTCCAGTTTCTCAGACCTGTTCGCAGGACGGGACAAAATCTGCTCGCGCGAAATAAAATCTTCGGCACGCGTCGCTCGTGAGACCCACGGTGGACGTTCCCATTGAGTTCGTCACCCGAGGGGGGCGGGTGGCTCCTTCCACTTGCCTTGGTACGGGTCTCCTGATCTTGCCCGCAGGGGAAGTTGCGCCGTGCCGGCAAGTCTGCACTGCATTAGGCATCTCCGAAGGCAAGCGTCAACATGCGGCGCGGCGCGCCTTGACTGCGCCAGGAGACGATAGCATTGCATGCAGGTTAGCCCTCGGAAGCTTCCCATGGCTCACTACAGGCAGCCCGCGAATGAGCTACATCCACGCCCGTGGGCGCTCCGTGACAGGCATCACTTGACGCGGATTATCCGTGATGCTGTGGCAGATGAGTCGATGGTCTCCCGACCATGCCCTCAAGCCATCTGGTCACCTGGCCACCAGGGGCTATAGCAGTTTTTGGGCAATCTATGGATGAAGGAGTAACAGTGACGTATGACCGTTCCACGGATACGGACACAGGTCTAGATGCCCGCGAATTTGTGCGAATGATACGTCAACATTGGCGCGTCATAACGGCACTCACGCTAGTCTGCACGCTGCTCGCTCTCGCTTGGTCCTTGACTAGGCCGAACGTATATGCATCTACTGCGACCGGGCTTGTGATCGCCACTGGCCAGGAGGATCTAACAAGCGCCGTCGCAGGGGACCGCCTTGCTCAGTCGAAAGCAATTTCCTACGAGTCTTTGGCTACCTCGCGACCAGTGGCAGAAGCTGTCATCCGTGATCTCGCATTGGCTGCGACGCCAGAAAGCCTGCTTGGCTCCGTGGAAACTAATGTACCCAGCGAAACGATGGAGATTCGCATCACCACAAAGGCCACATCACCTGAAGGTGCAGCTGATTTGGCTAACGCTTGGGTGACTGCTTTAGCGGGCCAAGTACAGACGCTGGAAAGCAACGCCGTTGGCGACGGCGAAGCAGTTGGTCGAGTCACGCTACAACCCTTGAGCAATGCCTCATACCCCCTGTCTCCCACTTCGCCCAACGTACCCCTCAATATTGCTATTGGTTTCCTAGGGGGTCTTATGGTCGGCCTCGTCTACGCCTTCGCCCGGTACAAAATGGACCGCCGGATCAAGTCGGTGGAGGAGATCCGCGACGGCTTCGGTGTGGCGGTCCTCGGCACCATTCCACAGGACGACCGGCTCGCCGATCACCGCGAGATCATCGAGACCGGCTTCTCCGGCGGCCGCGGTCACCACGAGTTCTCCGAGGCGCTGCGCGAGCTGCGCACCAATCTCAGCTTCGTCTCGGTGGACAACCCGCCGAGGATGATCGTGGTGACCTCCTCGTTGCCGGGTGAGGGCAAGTCCTCGATCACCGCGAACCTGGCGGTGGCCATCGCCTCGACCGGGCGCAACGTCGTCGTCGTGGACGGGGACCTCCGCCGCCCGGTGATCACCGACCTGTTCGGGCTCGTGGCCGGCGTGGGCGTCACCGACGTGCTGACCGGTCAGGTGCAGGTGGACGAGGTCCTCCAGACCTACGACAAGTTCCCGAACCTGCAGGTGCTCGGCGCCGGCCGGACCGCGCCGAACCCCACGGAGCTGCTGTCCTCGAAGGCCATGCACACCATGCTCGAGACCCTCGCCGAGGACGCCCTGGTCCTGGTGGACGCTCCCCCGCTGCTGCCGGTCACCGACGCCGCGCTGCTCACGGCCTCCGCCGACGGCGCGCTGATCGTGGCCACCGCGCAGAAGACCACCACGGACGAGCTGTCCAAGTCCCTGGAGAACCTGCACCAGGTCCACGGCAACGTCCTGGGCGTGGTGCTCAACCGCGTGCCCACCACCGGTGCGGACGCCGGGTACTACGGGTACTACGGCAAGTCCTACTACGCGAGCTCGGACGAGAAGGCGGCGCCCGCAACCGGTGCGCAGCCGGTCGTCGCCGCACCGGCCTCCCAGCCGTGGGGCACGGCACCGCAGGCTGAACGCTCCGACGCACAGCAGTCGGCCGCGCCGCTCGCTCAGCGGGAGCCCACGGCTCCGTCCGCGGAGGACGCGGCGCCCGCGCCGAAGCCTGCCGCTCAGCTGCAGACGGATGTCCCGGGCTCTGCCGAGCAGGAGACCTTCGGACTCGAGGCCTGGGGCCGGTCCGGCTCGTCCACCGGGTCCACGGCCACGGGGCACTGACCTCCGACGGTGGCCATTGACCCCATGACGGGGCGTCTTCCTGCGGGAAGGCGCCCCGTTCCTCATCGCGCTGGTCCCCCGCGACGAGGCTGCTTGCCGTGCCGCTCGCATCACCGGTGCCGCCGTCTCGGGGGGGGGGGGGGCTGTGCCGTCCGTCGAGGAGAGCGTCATCGCGGAACGCGCTGACCGAAGGCGCTGTACGCCAGGTCCGGCGCAGATTGCTGTGGCCCACAGTGATCAGTGGGCGCTCCGCGACGTGACGGCACAGGAGACCCACCGGCTCCAACGCGCACCGGATTGCTCCTTCGTCTCGTGTCCTCGCGCACCAGCGTCATGAGAAGTGGTGAGAGGGCCCGCGTCGTCCCAGAACGGCCATGCGCTTTCCGTCGTGCATGGCGGCCGTGATTTCCGCCAACAGGCGCACCACGTCCGCTATGCCTTTCTCGGCATCGCTGCCGCGATACACCGCATGCCATTCCGTCGGAGGCGCACCGAGCAGAGTCACGGTGGCCAGTCCAGCACCGGTCTGCATCCCGGGCAGCATCGGCAGCACGGCCATGCCCCTGCCGAGCACAATCTCACGCTGCAGGGCGACGACGTCCTGGGCGGCGGACGGTACGAGCTCAGCAGTATCGATCGGCCGGACATCACCCAGCCACCCCTGCGCCATGTACGCCGGTGAGATCGCTGGGTTGTAGAGAAGTGGAAGCCGGGCGAAGTCTGCGACGTCGGCCGATCCCGTGCGGGCGAACGGATGGCTCGACGGCACCACGCCCACACGGGTGGAGAAGCCGAGGGGATCGGACACCAGCATCGGGTGGTGGACGCCGGACGGGCTCCAGAGCAGGTCAACGTGCCGACGAACCAGTGCGCTGGCCATGTCCCCATAGGGCACGCCGAGACTCCGCAGCGTGATGTCGGGAATTTTGTCCTGCAGGCCGCGGATGATGTCAGCCAGCACGCTCATCATGGACCCGGCGCCGAGCCGTCCGGGTACACCGACGCGGATGGTCACACGGGTGGTCGTCTGCGCCGCAGCGAGTGCCGCAGCTCGGGCCGCAGCCTGTGCGGCACGCGCGCAGTCCAGCAGTTCAGCGGCGTCAGCGGCGAAACGCCAGCCGGCGGCTGTCAGGGACGCGGTACCGGCGTGGTTGCGTTCCAGAAGGGTGCACCCGATCTGCCGTTCCAAACGTTGGATGCGCTTCGTCAGGGCTGACGAGGTGAGATGGAGCCGGGCGGCGGCTTGGCCGAAATGCCCCTCCTCGCACAGGATCAGGAAACTGGCGGTGCACTCCAAGTCCAGATCCATGTCCGCCACTGACTCGCTCCCCCGGTTGCCTTTCGCGAGGTCGCCGACGATGCGCCGCAGGAGCGCAGCCGGCCGATGTGGTCATCGTAACGCCCGGTCAAGCGGTAGTTCCCGTGCGGAACAACAACGCCTATCCGCTTCTGCCCGTCCCTAATCTGGATTCATGGGCCGAACAGTGTTCTTCCCGTCGACGTGGCGACACAGGACATCGACGCTCACCGGGAGTCACCGGAACAGCACGTGTCGCACGTCCGCCGCAGCACACCCCAGGAGCTTCCGTGGCTCCCGCACTCTTTCCTGAGGGAGATGTGAACGATGCAGGTCAATGCCACCATCCGAGTGAACGGGCGTCCCCTGGTGCATGCCTTCGTGGAGCACCTGGTGTTCGGCGTGGGCACCAAGGTCTACATGACTGACCGTCAAGGACGAATTCGAAGCGATGCCTGGGATCTGGGCATCGACAGCTTCACGAACAACGCCGACATCCGGGTGATGTGCCAGAACCCGATCCTGCGCGTGGTCGACGGCAAGCTGGTCAACATCGCCATTTACCAAGACGTGAGCATCAAGGACGGCGCGGTCGTGAACCTCAACACCGCCAAGGAGCAGCGGGACCACTACGACATCCTCGACCGCGCCTGGCGCACCTACCACACCGCCTATGTGTGGACCGCCTTCTACCAGAAGCTCGAGAACCCCAACTTCCCGCTCGGCCGCAGTGCTTCCCTGAAGACCACCATGAACCGACCGCAGCGCATCGACCTGTCCTACCCGGACAAGTTCGACCTGAGCCCGCTGCCCTTCGTGGAACCCAAGCGCCTCAGGGACAACTACCCCCTGATGCACATCAAAGACCGCTCAGTGTCCGGCAGACTCTTCGGAGAATCGGGCCAGCGCCCCGGCATCATCCCCAGCGAGCTCTCCCACGCACTCCACTTCTCCCATCTGTCGCTGCAACAACGAGGAAAAGCCCAGGACAAGTATCTCGAGTTCATCGCCTCCGAGCTCGCCGCCGGACGCCCGGGCACCCACGCGTTCTCCCAACGCACCTCTGCCATCGTGGCGTTCATCGAGGCACTGGACCACTACGGGGAGCGGTTCTGTGAGTTCATCCGCGCCCACGGGGGCTACGACAATCCGGTGACGCCGGTGAAAGTCACCCAGGCGATCGAACGCGACTTCCTCGACGCCGAGTGGTCCCTCCTCACCCGGGCCGCCGGCTCACCCCCCGACCCGAGGCAGTTCTCGCCTGGGCCGCCGGCTCCGCCTGTCGATGCTGCTGAACGGACGCGTCGCCGCAATGCAGGCACCCGTACCGGACGAACACCGAACGTCCAGGGAGGCGACGTCGAAGGAGCGGTGTACGCAGCGATCTTCGTGGACTTCGCCCGCTCCGTGGGGCTGGGCAAAGCCGTGAGCATGTTCTTGGAGGCCAACGCGCTGACCTTCGGAGAATATCGCTCGCACGTCCACAAGAAGTACCCCGAATGTCGAACGGAGCTTGACGGGGTCAGGTCGTACTGGAACCTCTGAGCCGATCACCACCGCCGGCGGCACCAACCCGGTCACTGTCACGGCCCAGAACATCAAGGAGAATCGATCATGGCTGAAGAGGTCATCCGGGACCTGAGTGTCCGGTGGATCACATCACGGATCGAGTACGCGGCGAACACGAGCGACCTCGAGCGGTTCTTCTTCGAGGCCTCTGACAAGAACAGCTACTACATCGACCTCAACAAGACGAACGTGGCGTCGGAGATCGCGGCGATCAATCTCACGAGGGACGCTTTCCTCCACAACAAGAAGGTGAACATCTGGTACGAGGTCCGGGACAACCGGAGATGGGTCAAAGCGCTGAACCTCCACCACTGAAAGACGTGAGACGAGATGAATTCTGCCGACGTTCCGTTCGAAGGACTAGAACCTGTCCCTGGGCTCAGCACGGTGGACGACCCGAACGGCGAGAAGACGTTTTTCGCACTCGAGGGGAACTGTCCCGTCGTCGTCGTTGCCCCCCATGCTGGACGGAACGACATCACACCATCCGGAGCCAGGGCGTTCGGCAAACGGGAGAACGATCCATCGACCGCCCGTACCCCCAATGTCAGCAACGACGTCCGCACCCTTGAGATCGCCTTCGCTCTCGTGCGCACGCTGTCCGCCATGGGGTTCGTTCCGTACGCCTTCCTCAACTGCGTGAGCAGGGGGTACATGGATCTCAACCGGCCCTGGGGCGGCCAAGAGATGTGGAGGGACGCTAACGGCGTCTACCGGCCGGGTGACGAGCTGAAATCACCCGCCGAGTTTCCCCGGGTTCGGAGTTTCGCCGCCTTCAAGCGTGACTACTACGACCGCATGCACGCCGAGATCCAAGCGGTGACCACGGACCTGCATCCGAACGGCTGGATCTTCGACGTCCACGGACGACAAGTCGACGGCGCCGATCTCGAACTGTTCACCGGCTACGGCCACTATGCGCGCCGCGATTTCATCTACGACAACGGTGCGGCATCCCTGCACGCGCATCTGGTGGAGCAGGGCTGGGCGGTCCGCCCCGGCTCGCCGGACCCCGGCGACGAGGTGGGAGCGACTACCTCCCCGGCGACCAACCTGATCAGCGGCGGTCGCTACGGAGCCAGCCACTTCTCGCCCACCCGGGATCCGATCCCCCGGCCGGACAACGTCATTCCGACAGCACCTCACCGGCTCCACGGTGTCCAGTTCGAAATCTCGAGGCGGCTGCGGCCATCTGGACCTCCGGAAACACTGGAGAACGTCGGCATAGGCCTCGCGCACGCCATGTTCGGTTTTCTGCGCGACAACGGCGTCATCACCCGTGTGCCCCGCCCCCTGACCGGGCACAACACCAATCTGTGGATGTAGCACTGTGCGGGCCCACTGGGAGTGGCGTGGCGTTGGTCGCCCCCGACTGCCAGTGATGGGCGAGCCCTGTCAACAAGGGGGAACTCGCGAGGTCATCGAGGCGCACCCGACCATCGTGTTCACCACCCTGGCCCTCTCGCGCACCGTGCAGGCCCGCATCGGGCTGGCCACCCGCAACCTCATCCTGCAGCTGCGGCCGCTGCGCTCAGCGACCATCGCGATCAACGGTACGGCCCAGACCCTTGCTCCGGACATCCCCCACCGAACAGCAGTCCATCCTCGACGCCACCCATGGGTCCGAAATCTCGCACGGAGCGAATGAGCCAACTCAGGCGCTGAGAGGGTCCTTCGGCGACAACGACAACGCCAGGGGCTGGCGGGTGGACAGGCACCCACGGTTTCTGGCCGGTTGAGCGGGCGCTCCACCGGCCCAGTCACCCGTTGGGCCGGCGCCGTCGGGGCGTGGAACACAGATGTTCCTGAGCTGGGTACCGGATGGACACGCAGCCCTCGGGGTGATCCCGCCGCCGGGATCCCCTACGCAGTGCCTACGTCGATCCTCTTGAGCCCTGACGGCGATCCGGACACGCTCCGCCCCCAACTCGCGACCGCAGCAGCGACTCGAATCGCAGGCTCTGGCGCAGCGAGGCCGCTCCCTCTGCATGCGGGTCTCCTGCCACGCACTACCCGGCGGCTGCCTCAGCAGGGCGTCTGCTGGTGCACCACGAGCCTCCACCCCTGGTCCCGGCGTGCGTAGGTGCTGCTGACCAGTGCCTCGTACGGCGCGGATTCTCCCCGGCGGGCCAGCACGCGGTAGAACACCACCGCGGTGTCGGGCGCCGGATGCAGCTCCCGGAGGCCGGACAGCTCGTACGACGACCACGGGATGCCGGACATGGACGCCACGATCGCCGCGCGGTCCTCCAGGAGCAGGCCCCCGGGCAGCAGCATCACCACCTCCTGGTCCAGGACGTCGTCGTAGAAGGCCGCGGCCTGCTCGCCGGTCGAGGCCAGGGCCTGCCAGCCCTGCTGCTCCAGGCCGAGGGGATCGGTGCTCTCCATGGGCCCATGATGGCACCGGGCGACGACGCGGCGCCTGCCCCGCGGGCGCAGGCGAACGGCCAGCAGCCTGCCGAGAGCTGCGAGCTCGAGCGTCCTACGCTTCGTGCTGCCGCGCCGGAGGGCTGGTTCAGGAGCCGGCGAAAGCTATCCGTCAGTGGGCGACGTATTCCCGGCCCGAACCTTGTCCACCTCCTCGGGGAAGTAGCAGGCGATGTGTTCCCAGACGTTGACGTGGCCGAAGACTCGTTCCGTGACATAGATGTATCCGGCATTGTTGTCCCGACCGCGCTGGATGACGGCGGCCAGCTCCTCCGGGGGGCAACCGTGGATGGCGTGCCAGAACCTCTGCTCCGGGAAGTCGTGCTGCCACTGCCATTCCTTCGGCTCGCGCTGAAGGTAAGTTCGGCTGTCGCTCTCGAAAGACATGAAGACGTCTGCCACAGGGGCACTGGGATCCGTGAGCATGTCCAAGGGGAAGGTCGTACCGGGATTCTGCACGACCAGGGCTCTGCCGCCCTTGCTCTTGACGTGTTGGAACACCGATGTGTAGTACCCATGGGCTGCTGCAGCATTGTCCATTTCGTCGAAGAAGATGCCATCGATATGCGGCCACCGCCGGTAGTACTCGTCGATCTCGAAGAACACGTTGTCGATGTTCGCCAGGCTGCGGGAGAGCCCCATGAAGTGCTGGTTGTTCTGCGGACCGGGATTGCCGGTCGAGGTGAGGGGCACCAACTCCTGGGTGTCGGCGTGACGGAAACGGCCCGTGGTGGGTGACTCCACGACCCATAGGTAATTGGTGTTCTCCTTGAGGTTTTCGGGAACGGTCAAGGGCGGGGCGACATGGCCGACGTGGATGGGGCCGAAGCCGGTGGCCCATCCGGTCTTGCTTTCCTCGCCCTCCGAATCGCGGGTCGTGACCAGTCCCGCGTCCGGATCGACGGTGAAGCGGTGCTCCTTCGACACACCCTTGGAGTCCCGGTAGTTGGTGGTGACGTAGCCGAGCACGAGAGCACCGGCGCGGTGCATCTCGTCGATGCGTCGCTGACAGAGACGGAACTCCACGTTGTCCTCGGTGTCGGGTCGGAAGGAGTCGGTGTAGCCGGGTCCGCTGTTGGGGTTGAGCACGGTGATGCCCAGATGGGGACGGGCGCTCGCTGCGGCCGCCCAGTCCTTATCCCCGTTGGGATTGCGGTGGAAGTAGGAAGGGATGGCGATCTGCTGCTGCATCGCTGGACTCCATTTTCTGTGGTGAGGGCTTCGGCGGCGCGTCACTCGACGGGAGTGTTCACGATGACGGTGGCATCGCCCCGGACTCCTTGATAGGTGGCGGTGATGATGGCCTGCCCGGGGCCGTTGGCGGTGACCACCCCGGCGCCGTCGACCCCGGCGACCTCCGCATCACTGGAGTTCCACTCCACCCCGGAAGCCAACGC
>NZ_JBHVDI010000033.1:17889-26054 GCF_042802875.1 Kocuria sp. NPDC057446
CTCCGCATCACTGGAGTTCCACTCCACCCCGGAAGCCAACGCGGTGGAGGTGTCGTCGCTGTAGACCGCGGTGGCGGTGAAGGTGTGGGTACCACCGAATTCCAGCACCGGAGGCACCGGGGTCAAACGCACCGCCGTCAGCACCCGTTCATCGGAGTCCGGAGGCTGCATGACTGGGTGATTGAGAATGAGCGCTCCCCCCAACAGCACTGTGACGAGCACGGCGAGAAGATGGAGAGCCCAGACTCGGATTTCGAGTTGCCGCGTCCCCGTCCGCAAGGACGGCTCGAACGCAGGAGGAGCCTCACGGAGGCGGTTCCTGGCCACGCTGCTCAACTCCCGCCGAAGCTCCGGGTTCATGACGGGCCGCCGTCCTGGAGTGCACGGTCCAGGAGAACCTGAGCCGTGCCCAGAGAGTGAGATATATCGACCGGCGGTCGCTGCGTGAGCTCCGCTATCTGCGCAACCGTCAGACCCCCGAACTCATGGAGGACGAACGCCGTTTTCTCCTGAGGGCCCAGAACCGCCAACAGGTTGGTGGCCACCACGCGGCGGTGGGCGTTCAGCATCTGGACGAACACGCACAGGACGTAGATCCGCAGGGCATCCGGGACAACCGGGCCGCGCCAGCCTGTGGCGGCACGGCTCCACGCTGCCTCGAGTAGCCGTGTGGCCAGGGCAGGATCATCGCACAACAGATGGGTGGACATTCCCAGATCATCCTTCTGCGTTGCGAAGGCCTGCCGCAGCTCGTCCTCACGGTTGCGCAGGGCGGCGGTGATCTTCACACCGGAGGGGAAACCACACTCCACCTGCTTGATGATGGGAAACAGAATGGCGATCAACAGCAGTGTCAGGCCCAAGCCGATCATCCCGAGTCCTGCCAGGGTGGGGGTGCGCATGCCTACGATGACGGCCCCGACCGCAACCACGGCCAGCAGGACACGAGCCGGTGTCAGAGCTGCGCGGAAGCGCCGAGGAGGTAGATCGCACATAGACCAGTCGCCGTCTCCCTGTAGGCGGTGCCACGCTCTGCGTGGCGTTTCGAGGGCTACAAGCATTGACGACGGCTCGTTACTCGAGCATTACCGGCACATTGGAGCGGCCAGTCCTGGTGACTCGGCGCCGCCGGTGGTGGCACCCCGAGTATCCACGGGAATCGAGTAGGACAATCGATGTGCACGCTCCCAAGAGAAGCCGGCCGGATCGATGCCCGGGGCGCAGATCCGTCAGAAACCTTCATCCGACCTGCGCCACCGGAGTGGGGCGGAACCACGTCAGGGCGGTCCCGTTCGGCCTACTGCGCCTGCGGAGCCGCGGACCGAACTCCGTCGTCGGGAAGGCCTTTTGTCCGGGTCAGGTCGGTGCGGCTGAGGTCGACTCCGCTGACATTGGCGTCCGAGAGGTCCGCCTCCGTGAGGTCGGCGTCCGAGAGGACCGCTCCTCTGAGATCCGCCCCGCTCAGGACCGCCCCCTTCAGGTACGCGTTCGGCATTTTCACGCCCCTCAGATCCGCTGCCCGCAGATCGGCGCCCTTCAGGTCCGCGCCACTGAGGTTCGCGCTGGTCAGATCGAGTCCGTGGAGAACGGCCGCTCTCAAGTTCACCTTGATCAGCACCGCGCGCTTGAGATCGATCTGGGAATCCGGCCATCCGAGGCGTGCTTCGCCGGCGCGATGAGCACTGATAACGGAGATGATGGCGTTGCGGACCTCTCGATCATCGCCACCGTGACCTTCCTGCCCGTCGCCCGGGCGTGGCCTGCCGCGCAGGTAGGAGCACATCACCTTCACCGACACATCCCGTTGACCGTCCAACCCGTCCACCTGCCACTCATCGGCCAAGGCCGCCAATGCGTAGATCCCCGCCAGGCGCACGGTCTCGTGCTCGCTCGACAACTGCTCGGCGGCGGTGGAGTACCTGTCCTGTCTGGCGGACAAGACCTCGCGTTCGTGGGTGTCCTTAGCAGTGCGCTCCATGGTTTCGCGAGTCCTCATCGAGGCCCTGAATCCCAGCAGCGCGCCGATGCCCACGATGCACCCACCGATCACGGTCGCCCACGGCTGCGACAGGGCTGCCAGCGCATCCATCACGACTCCCGGACCCGTTGTGGTGTTGCCGCGAGGACAGACACGAACGCGGCGTCTCGCCGATCGGCTCTGCCGCTCTGGAAACGGACCTGCCGACCCCGCTGCCGGCCCTCGGTGGAGGTCAGGATTCGTTGCTGCATCTCCGGGGACTTCTTTCGATGGTGTGGGGTACTCAGTACAGGGCAGGCTGCGGTACTGGAGCGTTACTACTGGTGCCTGGCGCACCGTCGCGGGTCTCGGGGACGACCCGGTGCCGCCCCTCCCTCTCGACCGCCAGAGCGACTGTCCGCCGGGCCGCCTCGGTAGGACCTCCGGCAGTAACGCACCGATGACGGCCACGCGGGACGATGGAGACATCGGTCCGGGCACCGCCTATGCCCCGGGCACGCTGAGGAGGGCAGTGCAATGGTGGCAAGAAGCAATCCGCGGGATCCCGCCGGGCGCGAGGACGAGGACGTTTCAAACGTCGTCTACGCCGCGGACATCGACTCGGGTGTCCTCGGCCCGGTCGATGTCTCCGAGCTGGCCGATGAGCAGGTCCGGCAGGAGGAGTACGAGCCCAAGAGCGAGGACGAGCCCGAGCCGGGACGGGAGCGGGACAAGGTCCACCCGGGAGTGCGCTCCTGGTTGGAGAGCCGGACGGGCGAGGAGCAGGACCAGGTCGTCATCGTCTTCGACGATTCGATGGTGGTCCCGCGCTTTCCCGAGCCGGCGACGGACGAGTCCCGAGACGGTGAACGCAACGACTCCCTGAGCCGGCGAGCCCAGGATCTTGTTCAGTCCCTGGAGGCGGAGCGCGCAGCGGACTACGAGCGCCTGGAATCCGAGCTGTCGGCCCTGGACGTCAGAGTGGTCGAGCGGTTCTGGCTCATCAACGGCGTCGTGGCGGAGCTGCCCCTCGCGTCGGTGGGGCGAGTGGCGGAGCGCGAGGACGTGCTGTCCATCGAACCCCGTGTCTCCGGCGAGGACCCGCCACAGAACGAGGTGGACGACGGGCGGGCTCGGATCAATTCCGATCCCTACTTCAACCTCGGCCAGACCAGCGGCTGGATCGGCCTGCTCGACACGGGCGTCAGGTTCAGTCACACGCTGCTGACCAACCCTTCGAACGTCGCTCTCCGCCGGGACTGCATCAACGGCGGCGCCGACTGCAACACCGGATCCAACCTCAATCCCAACGACGACTGCTGGAACCACGGCACGTCCTCGGCCGCCATCATCGTGGCGAACAACAATCAGGGCAACGACTTCCGGGGCGTCACCGGCCTCACCCTAGACAGCTTCAAGGTGTACGCCACAGCGTCACCGTGCGGCGGACTCGACACGGCAGCAGCAGTTCGTGGCTTCCAGACCGCGGTCCAAGTGCTCGACCGTGTCATCGTGGCAGAGATGCAAGGAAGCGGTGACCATCTCAGTGCCATCGCCCGAGCCGCCGACGCGGCCTTCGACGCCGGTGCCGTGGTGATCGCCGCCAACGGGAACAACGGCCCCAACGCCGGCACCGTGAACTGCCCCGCCAATGCTCGGAAAGCCATCGGAGTCGGGAGCTTCGACGTGCAGACCCTGCAGCAGGCGCCCAGTCAGAGCAGGGGTCCGACCGCTGACGGCCGGATCAAGCCGGATGTCCAGGCACCGACGAACACCGAGACCGCCAGCAACGCTTCGGACACCGCGCGCCGCGTCTTCGGGGGAACCAGCGGTGCCACGCCGTACGCCAGCGGGGCCGCCGCCTTGATCCGCAACTGGCTGCGCGGCACGAGTTCCTCCATCGATCCGGGTCAGGTGTACGCGTTCCTCATCCTGTCCGGTCAGACGCCGGCCTTCAACAACACCACGGGAGCGGGCCCCCTGCGGCTCCCCACCGATGGCAGGGCGTTGTGGGGAAAAGCGACCGTCGGCCATCACGCGACGATCGACATCCCGTTCAGCATCAGCAGCGCATCGGCGAACACGTTCGACGCCGCCCTCTGGTGGCCCGAGTCGGGCATGCACAACGACATCGACCTGAGCGTGGTGGACCCCTCCGGCGCGGTGCGGGCATCCAGCATTTCCGCTGTCAGTGTCTTCGAGAGGTGCCGTGTCGCAGGCGCCACCGCGCCGGGCACCTGGCACGTCCGCCTGCGCGGCTACAACGTGCCCGCCGGGACACAAACGGTGTACTGGGCGGCCCACGTCCGCTCGTGACAAGCCGTGGTCGTCGACATCTACCGCGGACGCGCCTGGTACGTCGAGCGCGGTGAACCGGAAGCCGATCACACCGGCGTCCTGGACACGGCACCGGCCGTGACGGGCCCCGGCAACTGGCCGTCCGCGGAGTTGTTCGTCCTGGCAACGGAACGCGGGGACATACCGGTCTACGCCGCCGGGGTGGCGAACCTGCTGAGACCGCTGGTCGGGCACCGCCTCGGCGTCAGGGGAAAAGTGATCGACGTGAGCCGCGAAGGAGGCGACCGCGAACTATGGCTGGGAAGCGTTCTCTGGGTCGCTGAGGACTGATGTTGTGATTCACCCCCTACCCTGCGAAATATCGGCTCACCGATGGACACAGCGAGATCCCAGATCACCTATCAGGAAATCCTCAAGGAGCCATTGCAACATCGAGTCGAGGACAAACCGTCGCTGGTCTGTTCATCCCGATACTCGTACGGTGAGTCCAACGTCGGTTGCATGGCGTGGTGCGAATCACGAAAACAGGCATGATGTTCGGTGCTGCTGGACAAGGTCGGATGGTGCAGGCATGGGGCTACGAGATGATGAAGCGGTGAAGGCTGACGGGTTGGCCGGCAAGGTGAGCCTGGCCGACGCCATCGAAGCGCTACGGGCCGAACTGACCAAGGCAATGAATTCTTCCCCGGAAGAGGGAGTTCAGTTTCGGGTAGGACCAGTAGAGCTGACTGTGGAGGCGGCAGTGACCACCGCCGGTGAAGGCAGCGCCGGCATCAAATGGTGGCTGGTTGAAGCCGGTGCCAAGGCATCCCGACAAACGGTGAGCACCCAGACCTTGCGCCTGACGCTGAATCCGGTGCAGACGGTGCGCGAAGATGGCATGCCGAAGAATGTCGATTTGCAGATCTCGGACACCGACCACCGGCCACCGGTCTCAAACGCTCAGAAGTTCGAGGAGGCAGATCGAGAACCGGCCTAGCAGCCGGTGGAAACTGAGTCCGCCTCGAGGAGGCACCTATGGATTCCCAGCGCATAGCCTTTATTGCGTACCAGCACCCGGACGACCGCGAGGGAGAATACTCCATCGGCTCTGGCCTATTGATAGGCCAAGGGCTTGTGCTGACCGCAGATCACGTCGCCAACGGAGCGCACCATCGGGTGGCGGTTCTGGGGCAGGGATTCAAAGCCGAAGTGGCAGTACGCTCTCACGAGCCGAGCGTCGATTTGGCTGTACTGAGGTTGTGCGATTACCCAAAAGAGTCACCTTCGTTCACATCTCACTACGCCAGGGTTGGTCGGGAAACGCTTGCGGAAATTACCGGATGTCGATCCGTGGGATTCCCCCGACTGAAGAAGGACAAGACGGGAGCCCGGCGGGGTGTGCAGGTAACAGGAACGGTTCCTACATTCGAAGGAACAGTCGTGGCCCAGGATGGGGTTCTCGTGCCCGGTGTGCTTACCCTGAAAATCACCGACGCGACCGCCAGGGACGCTCCAAGCGACGTGCCTGAGCCCTCAAGCCGGAGGAGAGCGAAAGGTCTTGTGAGCCCTTGGGGCGGAATGTCAGGAGCAGCGGTATTCACCGCCAACGATAATATTTTGGGCGTCATTCGTCACCACAACTACACCGAGGGCACGGCTGCTCTGGCCTTGACCCCAATTTCCGATATTGAACGTCTCCCCTCAGAGATCTCCGAACGGTTCCGAGCCGCGCTAGGACTCCCGCGCACAGATGACATGCTGACGGTGCCGGACGAAGGCCCGTTGCTGCGTGATCAGTTCTTGGTGCTGCTGAACAACAAGGACTATCAAGTCTTCGAGGGTCGTCAACACGTCAATGATGTCATAGAGACATTCTTGGCCAGCTCCGGGGGCATCATGGCCGTCACCGCCCCGGCAGGCGTTGGCAAAACGGCTTTGCTGGCACACCTGGTCCGATCCAGCCCCGACCGGTACGCCTACCATTTTTTCACCGGTCGCTACGACACAGGTAAATGGATAGGTGAGACAAATTTCCTGAAGTCTATTCTTCAACAACTGGATCCCGTGCATGCGAAAGGATTATGGGACGAACAGGATCCCTCGAGACTGCGTGCCCGATTCAGGGCACATCTCGCGCCCTCGCGGCCACCTCCGACAAAATGCATTCTTCTCGACGGCCTCGATGAAATTCAAGGATGGGACCCTCGCGACTATCTTGGCGCCCACGTGCCTCCGGGCACGCATGTGATCGTCTCGATCCGAGACACGGGACAAAACTGGAGATCCCAGTACGGCATCGCCCACGCCGACCAGTTACCCCTTGAGGGCCTCGACCGGAATACCGTGAGTGCAATCTTTGCCGCCACCGGACAGCATGCTGCTCAGCTGATCCAGGAGCCAGAGGCCCTCGATACTGTGGTGAGCAAGGCCGCCTACATGCCAGCGGATACGGAAAATTTCACTGGGCCACCAGTGCACGGGGCCGATCCGTTCTACGTACGGTTACTTGCCGAGGACGCTGAAGCGCATCACTATACCCTCGACCAATTGAAGAACGAACCGGCTGGCCTGACTGGATACCTCGACGAATGGTGGGAAGCACTACGCGCCCTGGCAAAGGGGAAATCCATAGGGAGACTTTTTGAGCTCATGACCGCGGCCAAAGGGCCTCTGTCCAGGACTGACCTGGTGGCCCTGCTCCCCGACCTTTTTGACGATCCGTGGGCGACGGACACCTTTGACGATGACGTCCTACCATCAATTCGACGCTTTGTTTCAGGAAACGACGAGGGTGGGTACTCATTGGCCCACCCGAGATTGGGCAACCACCTTGCGCACGGGGTCCTGGCATCACGGTTGAATGACGCCCAGAAGTACCTTCTGGAGTACTGTGAGGACTGGCACCAAAATTCGAGCCAGTACGCCTTGTCCTATCTTCCCTTGCATTTTGCAGACACGAAGAATCACGAGCTGCCTCACCTGTATTCCGACATGCCATATCTGGAAGAAGTGATTATTGAACAAGGAGTCGACCGGCTCACAAGGACAATGCGGACGGTCCTGCAGGGTACCAAGCTGCCGGATCATGTCACCGATGCCTTGTACTCCTTACTGCGGCTCTTCGAACTCGAGGCTCCACGGCTGCGCCAGCCGTACCCTATTGGCACCGCTGGCTATGTTGCCCGCCAGCTCGCACTGCAGTCGTTGGCAGTGAACAATCACGACTTGCTTCATCGCGCACAACTGAAACTTGTGGGCCTTCACTCCGGCCAGCTTGTTCCTCGGTGGACGACTGAGCGTACCGATTCGGCGCTGCGATTCTTCTTGAATGACCTCATGGGTTCACGGAAATTGTTGGCCGTGGCGGGCGATGGGCATCGGGCATTTACAGCTTGTCGGGATGGGTCGTTGCGCATGTGGGATCTTGGCACCGGACAACAGGAGCACATCGTCAAGGGCCATGCCACTGAGACGGTGACGATGACTCGGGACGGCTCCCAGGCAATGACCGGCAGCAGAGACGGGACATTGCGGCTGTGGAACTTCAGAACTGGAAGCACGACGCAGATTCTCCAAGCTCACTCAGGTCGTGTGTTGGCAGTGCATCTATCAGACGATGGATCCCGGGCAGTGTCCGTCGGTTCGGATGAAACAGTACGGTTATGGGACCTGAAGACTGGGCAACAGCTGCACGTTGTGCGGGGCCACAGCACTGAAACGGTGGCGATGATTCCGGACGGTTCCCGTGCAGTGATTGCCAGGCGGGACGGGACGTTGTGGATGTTAGCGATATGGGACCTGACTACCGGACAGCAGGAGCACATACCGGAAGTCCACCGCCGTGCAGTGCGAGCAGTAGCGATAACGCCCGACGGATCCCGGGCAGTGACCGGCAGCGAGGACGGCACGGCCCGGGTCTGGGACCTCA
>NZ_JBHVDI010000033.1:26152-28633 GCF_042802875.1 Kocuria sp. NPDC057446
CCGCCGTGCAGTGCGAGCAGTAGCGATAACGCCCGACGGATCCCGGGCAGTGACCGGCAGCGAGGACGGCACGGCCCGGGTCTGGGACCTCACCACCGGACAGCAGATACACCTTCTCGAAGGGCATACATCGGAGGTGGGGACGGTGGCAATCGACATCGACGGTTTGCGGGCGGTGACCGGAAGCGAGGACGGAACGGCGCGAGTGTGGGACTTGGTGACCAAACATGCTCAGGGCTCGTCACGCACACGGGTTGGCCATGACACCTCGGTCTTGGCAATGGCAGTGGCCGCAGAGAGTCTTCGGGCGGTAACCGCTGGCGAGGATTCGACAGTTCGAGTGTGGGACCTTGCCACCGGACAACAGATGGACCTCCTTCGGGGCCATCGGCGCCCGGTCCTCGCGGTGGCGACAACACCGGACGAATCCCACGCCGTGACCACCAGCGAAGACGAAACAGTACGGATGTGGGGTCTTCACACCGGGCATCAGACCCAAATCCTCAGGGGCCACCGCCGCCCGGTTCTCGCGGTGGCGATCACACCGGACGGATCCCACGCCGTGACCACCAGCGAAGACGAAACAGTACGGGTGTGGAACTTGTACACCGGGCACCAGGCCCATACCTTCAAGAGCCACCACCGCCCGGTCCTCGCGGTGGCGATCACACCGGACGGAACCCACGCCGTGACCACCAGCGTCGATCGGACAGTACGGGTGTGGAACCTTGCCACCGGACGACAAACACATGTTCTCGAGGGGCATCGCCGGCCGGTCCTCGCGGTGGCGATCACACCGGACGGAACCCACGCCGTGACCACCAGCGAAGACGAGACAGCACGGGTGTGGGACTTATGCACCGGGCATCAGACCCACGTCCTCAAGGGCCACCGCCGATCAGTGCATGCGGTGGCGATCACACCGGATGGAACCCACGCCGTGACTACCAGCGTAGACCGGACGGTACGGGTGTGGAATCTCCACACAGGTCAACCGACATACATCCTGTATGGCCACTCTTCCGATGTCAGGACAGTGGAAATCACCGCAGACGGGTCCCGGGTCGTGATCTGCAGCCGAGATGGAACAATAGACGTTTGGGACTTATCCACTGGAACGCAACAACAAACTGCGACCATTGGCCATGCCATTTGTTGCTTCAGGGTGTACCAACACGAACTGACCGACATGTTGACCATAGGCGACAAGTCGGGGAACCTGACACACTTCACTCTTTGAGCCACCCGCAGTAAGCATTGCTGACGTGGCACATTCGTTCAAGAATCGCATGCCCATAGGACGAGGCTCATTGACATGACGACACGACCAGCGATTCCGGGGCCGCCTGCCGAGCGATACCATCGACAGTAGGACCAAATGAATGGGAGCATCTGATGGGCAACGTTTTCAGCGACGTTGCGCGCTCGATGAGTACCTATCTTGAAATCGAAGAAGGGCAGTTCAACGATGATGAGATGAGTCCCGACAAACTGTCGGAGATCAGGGGCCTCCGAGACGGGCACTTGCGCGACGACTCGGGGCTGGGTGCTACACACCTCGCACGCGTCCTCGGCATTTTCGCCGCACACGACAGCAAGGTCGACAATCTCTTGGAGGATGATTTTGATGCCACCAGGCGCAAGAGACCGTCAAAGGATCTCCATGGAGTCCTGAAGACACGAGTACTGGCGTACCCCTGCAATCTCTTCGGACGACGTCCGACGCATTTCCGGCCTCAGCTATCTGGACACCACGTGTCAACGTCGGCTGAAATTTAACCCCCTGTCGTCGGGGTGGTTTCTCGTCATGGTCGCAACAGCGGGTGGTCCGGGAAGGGTAGCAAGGCGGAGAGAAGCTCTGCCGGCGTCCGGCCACCGAGCACTGCTCGAGGTCGATGGTTGAGCTGGTGAGCGACGCCTCGCAGGTGCTCCGGGGCGTGAACCGACAAGTCGGTGCCCTTGGGAAAGTACTGGCGCAGCAGCCCATTGGTGTTCTCAGTCGAGCCGCGCTGCCAGGGCTTGTCCTTCTCACAGAAGAACACCGGGCAGCCCAGGTCCGCGCTGACCTCCCGGTGACGGGACATCTCGATGCCCTGGTCCCAGGTGATCGATCGCCGCAATTCCGGCGGCAGGGTCGCGAGGGCGGCCACCAGGCCGCGGTGCACGGCTTCGGTATGGCGGGAGCCGGGCACCGGGCACCGGGCACCGGGCACCGGGCACCGGGATCAGGATGGTGAAGCGGGTGGCGCGCTCGACCAACGTGGTGATGTTGGAACGGTGACCCGGACCGGCGATGAGGTCTCCTTCCTTACGTTGTTGTGGTGGGTGATTTCGGGGCTGTCGTAGTGTCTCGATCACCCTCGGGTGGCGGGTATGGCTGGGGTCTCCCTGCCGCGTGGACGGCTCACTGGGAATGGCCGCCCGCTGCCCGCCGATGACTCGACCGCTGATTGAGAATTGCGAGATTGATCGCTGGGTAAG
>NZ_JBHVDI010000034.1:0-27697 GCF_042802875.1 Kocuria sp. NPDC057446
CCGTCGAACCGGCGCGCGCGGGCTCGTGCTCCGGGGGGAGCCGGGAGGCGGTGAGCGTCCGGGCGGCGGCGCGCTCCTGCCGGTGCCGTCGCCAGGCGCTGAACCGGCCGCCGGCGGCCGCGGCCTCCTCGAGGTCGTCGTCGTCGGCGAGGGGCGTGACCTTGGTCCCGTCGTTGACGCGCACGCGCCCGCCCGCCAGGGCGTCAGCGGCGGGGGCCGTGCTCAGGCCGGAGTCCGGGCCCCCGGCGGAGGACGTGCGCCCCGTGGAGGCCGTGCTCCCGGCCCGGGGCGGGCGGCGGGCGGCGGTGCCCTCCGGCGCTCCGGGGGCGCCCTCCGCGGAAGCCTCCGGGGCGTCCTCCGGGGAGGTCTCCGGCGCGGCGCCCTCGGCGGGCCCGGGGACGCCGCCGTCCCGGGCGGGCTCCCCGTCCGGGTCCCCGAACCGGGGCTGGTGCGGGCGGCCGTGCCGGCTCATCAGCGTGCCCCGAGGCGGTCCACGAGCCGGGGGCCGAGGGCGGTGACGTCCCCGGCACCGACGGTGAGGAGCAGGTCCCCGGGCCGGGCCGTCTCCGCCGCCTGGGCGACGGCGTCGGCGCCGTCCGGCACGTAGCGGACGTGGGCGGGCGCACGGTCTGTGACGATCTCGCTGGTGAGCCCGTCGACGGGCTGCTCCCGTGCGGCGAAGATGTCGATGACCAGGGCCTCGTCGGCCAGCGCGAGCGCGTCGGCGAACTCCGCCGCGAACTCGCGCGTGCGGGAGTACAGGTGCGGCTGGAAGATCGCGATCACCCGGTGCCCGGAGGCGACCTCCCGGGCGGCCGTGAGGGCGGCGACCACCTCGGTGGGGTGGTGGGCGTAGTCGTCGAAGACCCGGATCCCGTCCACCTCGCCCCGCAGGTCGAAGCGCCGGGCGGAGCCGTGGAAGCCGGCGAGCCCGCGCACCGCGTCCGCGGGCGGCACGCCGGCCTCGACGGCCACGCAGAAGGCGGCCGTGGCGTTGAGGACGTTGTGCCGGCCCGGCACCGCGAGCTCGAGCCGCTCCTCGCGGCGGTCCGCGCCCTCGCCCAGCAGCAGGGTGCTGCGGGTGCGCAGCCCGTCGGCCTGCCCGGGGAGCACCTGGACGTCGGACCCCGGGTCCGTGCCGTAGCTCACCACCCGCCCGCCGGCGGCCCGGTGGCGCTCCGCGAGCGCCCGCGAGCCGGGGTCGTCCTGGCACGCCACGAGCAGCCCGTCGGCCGGCAGGGTGGCGGCGAACTCGTCGAAGGCCCGGAAGAAGGCCTCGCGGGAGGCGTAGAAGTCGAGGTGGTCGGGCTCGATGTTGGTGACCACCGCGATCCGCGGCCCGTAGGCGAGGAACGAGCCGTCCGACTCGTCGGCCTCCGCCACGAACCACGGGCCCGCGCCGAGGGCCGCGTTGGAGCCGAGGTCGGCCACGTGGGCGCCGATGGCCCAGGAGGGCTCGAGACCGGCGGTGTGCAGCGCGAGCGCGGCCATGGCGCTCGTGGTCGTCTTGCCGTGCGTGCCGGCGACGGCCACGACCGCACGACCGTGCATCGCGGCCGCGAGCGCCTCGGAGCGGTGCATCACGCGCAGCCCGGCGGCCCGGGCGGCGGAGCACTCGGGGTCCCCGGGCGGGATGGCGGTGGAGACGACCACGGTCTGCGCCCCGTCCACGTTGCCGGCGCGCTGGCCGACGAACACGGTGGCGCCCAGGTCCTGGAGCTGGCGCAGCGCCGGGGAGTCCTGGCGGTCGGAGCCGCTGACGGGCACACCGCGGGCGAGCATCAGCTTCGCGACGGCGGACATCCCCGCCCCGCCCATGCCGATGAAGTGGACCCGGCCCAGCAGGGCGGGGTCGTTCTCGTGCTCAGCGCTCACCGGGGACCTCCTGGAGGATCAGCCGTGCCAGCACGGTGTCGGCGTCGCGCACACCGTGGGCGCGGCTCGCGGCGGCCATGGCCGCGAGCCGGTCGGGGTCGGCCAGCAGCGGGTGCACGTGCGCGCGGTACCAGTCGGGGGTGAACGCGTCGTCGGGCACGAGCTGCGCCGCGCCGGCCTCGACGAGGGAGGCGGCGTTGAGCGACTGCTCCCCGTTGCCGACGGGCAGGGGGACGAACACGGCGGGCAGGCCGACGGCGGCGACCTCCGAGACGGTCGCGGCCCCGGCGCGGGCGATCAGCAGGTCCGCCGCGGCGTAGACGCGCTCCATGCCGTCCACGTACTCGACCTGCACGTAGCCGGGGGCGCTCAGCGGGGCGCCGTCGTCCCCGGTGAGCTGCTTGCCCCGGCCGGTGACGTGGAGCAGCTGGTGTCCGTGCGCGGCGACCTCCGCGGCGACGCCGGCCACGGTGCGGTTCATGGACAGGGCGCCCGAGGACCCGCCGGTGACCACCACGGTGGGCAGCTCCGGGTCGAGGCCGAAGGAGCGGCGGGCCTCGGCGCGCAGCGCCGCGCGGTCCAGGCGCGAGATCTCCCGGCGCATGGGCATGCCGACGGTCACGGCTCCGCGCAGCGGGGTGCCGGGGAACGCGGCGGCCACGGTCCGGGCCCGGCGCGCTCCGACCCGGTTGGCCAGGCCCGGGCGGGCGTTGGCCTCGTGGACCACGACGGGCAGGCCCCGCCGGGCGGCGGCGAGGTAGACGGGGGTGCACACGTAGCCGCCGACGCCGAGCACCACGTCGGGCCGGACCCGGTCCAGGATCTCCCCCGCCTGCCGCACGGCGCCGAGGAGCCGCCCGGGCAGGCGGACGAGGTCCACGGAGAGCCGCCGGGGCAGCGGCACGCGGTCGACGAGCTCGAGCTCGAGACCGGCCTGCGGGACGAGCCGGGTCTCCATCCCGGACGCGGTGCCGACCGCCGTGAGGCGGGCCTTCGGGGCCAGCTCCCGCAGCGCGGCGGCCACGGCCAGGAGGGGGCTGACGTGCCCGGCGGTGCCCCCGCCGGCCAGCAGGACCGACGGCGCGCGGCCTCCGGGAGTGGGTTCGGACGGTGTCATGCGCGATCCTCGTTCGGGGTGCGGGGGCGGGGGGTGCGGGTGGGGACCGGGATGCGGCGCGGCAGCCGGGTGAAGGACATCACGACGCCGACGGCGGCGAGGCTGATCAGCAGCGACGACCCACCGTAGCTGATGAACGGGAGCGGGACGCCGATCACGGGCAGCACGCCGGTGACCATCCCGATGTTGATGAACGCCTGCCCCACCAGCCACGTCACGATGCAGGCGGTGGCGATCCGGACGAAGCGGCTGCGGGCGCGCAGGATGACGCGGGCCATCGCCAGGGTCATGACCGCGAAGAGGCCGAGGATCAGCACCGTGCCCAGCAGGCCGAGCTCCTCGCCGATGATCGAGAAGATGTAGTCGTTGTGCGCCTCGGGCACGTAGTTGTACTTGAGCCGGGACTGGCCCAGCCCCACGCCCCACCAGCCGCCCGAGGCCAGGGCGTTGAGCCCCTGCTCGGCCTGGTAGCAGGCGTCGGTGGCGCCGCACTCCCCGAACAGCCAGCCCGTGATCCGGTCCACGCGGTGGGGGGCCGCGAGCACGGACAGCGTGCCGACCAGCGCGGCGCCCGCGGCGGCGATGACGAACAGCCGCAGCGGCGCCCCGGCGAAGAACAGGGCGGCCGCGTAGATCAGCACGAACACCAGCGCGGTGCCCACGTCGTCGCCGAGCACGATCAGCAGCGAGGGGATCCCGATGCCCAGGCACGACGGCCACAGGGCCTGGCGCCAGTCCCGCACGGCGTCGCCCTGCCGGGCGAGGACCATGGCCAGCCAGATCGCGACGGCGAGCTTGGCCGCCTCGGAGGGCTGGAAGGACTGCCCGCCCACCACGATCCAGTTGCGGTTGCCGTTGATCTCCTGCCCGAGCCCGGTGAAGACGAGCGCGAGCAGCAGCACGGCGAGGACCAGGAGCCCGGTGGCGCCGCGCCGGTACCAGGCGGTGGGCACGAAGGACAGGGCGAACATCAGGACCACCCCGATCCCGCCGAAGGTGGCCTGCCGGACGAAGTACGTGTACGCGGACTCCTGCGCCGAGATGGACTCGACCGCCGAGGCGGAGAGGACCATCATGATGCCGATGGCCGTGAGCAGCAGCACGGAGCCGGCCAGCCCGTAGTAGGAGTGGATGAGCGGGCCGTCCACGAGGGCCCGCCAGAAGCGGCGCGCCCCGCCCAGGGAGCCGCGGGCCGTTCCGGCGAGCCCCGCCCGGTCCTGCACCTGGGTCACGAGAGCCGTCCCACGAGCTCGGCGACCTCCCGGACGAACGCGTCCCCGCGGTGGGCGTAGGAGCTGAACTGGTCCATCGAGGCGGACGCCGGGGCCATGAGCACCGTGTCGCCCTGCTGCGCGACCTCGTGGGCCAGACGGACGGCCTCGCCCATCACGGCGTCGCCCGCCCCGGCGCGCTCGGCGGTGCGCAGGACGGGGACCTCCGGGGCGTGCGCGGCGAGGGCCGCCAGCAGCGCGTCGTTGTCCGTGCCGATGAGCACCACGGTGCGCAGCCGGCCGGCGTGCCGGGCGACGAGCCGGTCGTAGGACACGCCCTTGGACAGGCCGCCGGCGATCCACACCACGGAGTCGAACGCGGTCAGGGCCGCGTCGGCGGCGTGCGGGTTGGTGGCCTTGGAGTCGTTGATCCACAGCACGCCGTGCGTCGTGGCCACGGCCTGGATCCGGTGGTCGCCGGGCTCCCAGTCCCGCAGCCCGTCCCGCACGGCCTCCGGCGGGGCGCCGGCCGCCCGGGCCAGCGCCGCCGCGGCCAGGGCGTTGGCCACGCCGTGGGGCGTGGGGAACGGGCCGGTGTCGCCCACCGAGGCGAGCTCGAGGGCGGAGCCGCGCCGGTCCTCGAGGAAGGCGCGGTCCACGAGCAGGTCCTCCACGACCCCGAGCATGCTGACGTCGGGGGTCTCGAGGGTGAAGCCCACGGCGCGGCAGCCCTCCACCACGTCGGCCTCCTCGACCATGCGCACGGTCTCGGCCTGCTGGGCGTTGTACACGCAGGCCACCCGGGTGTGCTCGTAGATCCGCGACTTGTCCGCCGCGTAGTTGTCGTAGCCGCCGTGCCAGTCCACGTGGTCCTCCGCCACGTTGAGCACCACGGACGCCAGCGGCGACATCGAGGACGTCCAGTGCAGCTGGAAGCTGGACAGCTCCACGGCGAGCACGTCGTACTCGACCGGCTCGCGCAGCGCGTCCAGGACGGGGGTGCCCACGTTGCCCACGGCGGCGGCGGTGAGCCCGGCGGCCCGCAGCATCGAGGCGGTGATCCCCACGGTGGTGGTCTTGCCGTTGGTGCCGGTGATGCACACCCACTCGGCGGTCCTGCGCCCGGCGCGCTCCCGCACCCGCCAGGCGAGCTCCACGTCGCCCCAGATCTGGATGCCCTCGGCGGCCGCGGCGGCCAGCAGGGAATGGTCGGGGCGCAGCCCAGGGGAGGTGACGACCAGGTCCGGGCGCTCGCCCTCGACGTCGGGCACGGTCCCCTGGGCCTGCTCCCCCAGCAGGACGTCGGCGGCGCCGACGATCCGCAGGGTGTCGGCCTTCGCCCGGGTGGCCGGGGTGTCCGCGCCGTCGACGACGACGACGCGGGCGCCGAGCTCGATCAGGGTGTCCGCGGCGGCGAAGCCGGACACACCGATGCCGGCGACGACCACGCGCAGCCCCGCCCAGTCCGCGTCCCAGGTGGTGAGCCCGGCCAGGCGCGGCCGGTCGAGGACGGGGTTGTCGTTGCTCGCGTGGATCATTGGATCATTCCTCCGTGGGAGAGCAGCCAGTCGCCGTAGAAGACGCCGAGCGCGGCCGCGACGAACAGCCCGGCGATGATCCAGAACCGGACCACGATGGTCACCTCGTTCCAGCCCTTGAGCTCGAAGTGGTGCTGCAGCGGTGCCATCTTGAAGATGCGCTTGCCGCCGGAGAGCTTGAAGTAGCCGACCTGCAGGATGACCGAGACCGTGATGATCACGAAGAGCCCGGCGATGAGCACGAGCAGCAGCTCGGTGCGGGTGAGCACGGCGAACGCGGCGAGCGCGCCGCCCAGCCCGAGGGAGCCCGTGTCGCCCATGAAGATCTTCGCCGGTGAGGTGTTCCACCACAGGAAGCCCACGAGGGCCCCGACCAGGGCGGCGGCGGTGAGGGCGAGGTCCGCGGCGTCGCGCACCTCGTAGCAGACGCCCTCCGCCACGGACCCGCACAGGTGGGTGTTCTGCCACATGGCGATCAGCAGGTAGCCGCTGAACACGAGGATGGACGCGCCCGTGGCGAGGCCGTCGAGACCGTCGGTGAGGTTCACGGCGTTGGTCGTGGCCGTGGCGATCAGGTTCACCCAGATCACGAACAGGACGGCGCCGACGGCGGTGCCGGCGAACGCGAGGTCCACGGCGGTGTCGCGGGTGATGGAGATCGCCGAGGACGCAGGGGTCGCACCCTGGGGGCCGGGCACGAGCAGCACGAGCAGGGCGAACGCGGTGCCGATGAGCCCCTGGAGGACGATCTTGCCGACGGCGCTGAGCCCGAGGTTCTGCTTCTTGGCGATCTTCTTGTAGTCGTCGATGAAGCCGACGAAGCCCATGCCGAGCATCAGCAGCAGCGCGGAGAGCCCCGAGAGGGTGACGCCCCCGTAGGAGGGCCACAGCATCCCGGACAGCAGGTGCGTCAGCGCGTAGGCGACCACCACCGAGCCGAGGATCGCCACGCCGCCCATGGTGGGCGTCCCGCGCTTGGTGTGGTGGCTGGTGGGCCCGTCGTCGCGGATGAACTGGCCGTACCCGCGCCGGGCGAGGAACTTGATGAAGGCCGGGGTGCCGAAGAGGGACAGCACCAGCGCGAAGCAGGCCGCCATGAGGATCTGGATCATGCCGGCTCGTTCCCCTCCGCGGAGGTGCCCGGGGTGGTGGGCCTCCCGCTCGGGTCGAGGGAGGCGTTGACGAAGGGACCGGCCGAGAGCCAGTGGTCGCCGTGCGCCGGGGCGTCGTTGCCCGGGGCCGGCACGCCGGCGCCGTCCCCGGACCCGGCCGCGACCCGGTCCCCCAGGACCGCCAGACCGGCGGCGTTGGAGGACTTGAAGAGCACGACGTCCCCGGGGGCGAGCTCCTGGCGCAGGATCTCCTCGGCCTCCTCCGGCGTCGCCGCCCAGGTCGCCTCGTTGCCCCACGAGCCCTCGAGCTGGGCCGCGTCGTACACCGGGCGGGCGAGGTCGCCGACCGCGATCAGCTTGGAGATGTTCAGCCGCACCACCATGCGGCCCAGGGTGTCGTGCTCCTCGACCGTGCTGTCGCCGAGCTCGAGCATCCCGCCGAGCACCGCCCAGGTGCGGCGGGGCGCGGCGCCGCCGGAGCCGCGGCCCAGCTGGGCCAGGGTCTGCAGCGCGGCGCGCATCGACTGCGGGTTGGCGTTGTACGCGTCGTTGATCACCGTGACCCCGTCGGCCCGCTCGGTGCGCTCCATCCGCCACCGGCTGGCGGCGCCCTGGGCGTTGAGGGAGGCCGCGATCCGCTCGGGGGCGACCCCGGCCACGAAGGCCGCGGAGGCGGCCGCGAGCAGGTTCGAGACGTGGTGCTCCCCGATGAGCCGGGAGACCACGGCGTGCTCGGAGCCGTCCGGGAAGTGCAGGCGGAACTCGGGGTGTCCGCCGGGCCCGATCCGGACCGCGGAGGCGTGCACCCGGGCGGCCGGGACGTCGGGCAGCGCGTTCGCCGGGGACTCCCCGAAGAACAGCACCGGCGCGGCGGTGCGGCGGTGCATCTGGCGGACCAGGGCGTCGTCGTCGTTGAGGACCGCCACCCCGTCCGCCCGCAGGGACTCCACCAGCTCGCCCTTGGCGCGGGCGATGTTGGCGACCCCGCCGAACTCGCCGGCGTGGGCGGAGCCCACGCACAGCACCACCCCGACGTCGGGGCGGACCATCCGGCACAGGTAGTCGATGTTGCCGATCCTGGTGGCGCCCATCTCGATGATGAGGTAGCGGGTGTCCGGCTCCGCCTGGAACACGGTCAGCGGGACGCCGACCTCCCCGTTGTACGAGCCGCGGGGCGCGACCGTGGGACCCTCCGCCGCGAAGATGCCGCGCAGGAGGTCCTTGGTGGTGGTCTTGCCGACGGAGCCGGTGACGGCGATGACCTTCACCTCGTGGTCGGCGCGCAGCTGGGCCACGACCCACGCGGCCAGCCGGCCCATCGCCTCGACGGCGTCCGGGACCAGCACGCCCGGGTAGACGACCCCAGCGGCGTCGGTGACCTCGCGCTCGACGAGGGCGAGGACGGCGCCCGCGGCGAACGCGGCGCCGACGTACTCGTGGCCGTCGGTGACCTCGCCCGGCTTCGCGACGAAGAGGGTGCCGGGGCGGGCCTCGCGGGAGTCCGTTGCGACGTGGCGGACGGCGGGCACCCCGGCGGCGGCGCCGACGGCGCGCCCCCCCGTGATCTGGGCGAGCTGCGCGGCGGTGACGTCGATCATCGGTTCTCCCAACGGTCCTGCTGCCCCTCGGCCAGCGCGGCCCGCAGCTCTTCCCTGTCGTCCAGCGGGTGGTCCACGCCCCGGATCTCCTGGACCGTCTCGTGCCCGCGGCCGGCCACGAGCACGGAGTCCGCGGGTCCGGCCATGGCCACCGCGGCGCGGATGGCCACGGCGCGGGGCTCGAGCACGATCACCTCCTGGGCGCGGGCGCCGGCGTCGCGGGCGGCGAACGCCCCGGCGGCGACCTCGGCCCGGATCGCGCCGGCGTCCTCGTCGTGCGGGTCGTCGTCGGTGACGACGACGACGTCGGCGTGGTGGGCGGCGACCTCCCCCATCACCGGTCGCTTCGACCGGTCGCGCTCCCCCGTGGCGCCGAAGACCACGATGACGCGGCCCTCCGCGTCGGGCGGTTCGACGGCGGCGAGCGCCCGGCGCAGGGCGTCCGGGTTGTGCGCGAAGTCGACGACGGCGGTCGGCTGCGTGCCGATGAGCTGCATCCGCCCGGGCACGTCCGTGGTGAGGGGGTCCGCCTCGTCGAGGACCCGCTGCACGTCGGCGACGTCGACCCCGGAGGCCACGACCATCACCACCGCGAGCGCGGCGTTGGCCACGTTGAAGTCCCCGGGCAGGGCGGTGGACACGCGCAGCGTCCGGCCGTCCCGGTGCCGCAGCGCGAAGGCGTGGCCGATCCCGCGGCGGGTCAGGGCGGTGAGCGTCCAGTCCGCGCCCTGCCGGGCGGGGCCGGTCTCCCGGTCCGCCGGCACGCCGCCGCGCAGGGCGAGGGTGTCCACGCGGTCCGCGCCGAGCCGCTCGCGGGCGTGGGCGGACATCCGCAGGCCCCAGACGTCGTCCTCGTCCTGGACCACGACGACGGCCCGGCGGGCCCGTTCCGGGGTGAACAGCTGGGCCTTGACCGCGAAGTACTCCTCCATCGACCCGTGCAGGTCGAGGTGGTCCTGGGTCAGGTTGGTGAACCCGGCGACGTCGAAGCGGACCCCGTCCACCCGGTGGAACTGCAGGGCGTGGGAGGAGACCTCCATGGAGGCCGCCGTGATCCCGCGCTCGCGCATGAGCGCGAGCAGCGCGTGCACGTGCGGGGCCTCCGGGGTGGTCAGCCGCGAGGGGATCGACTCGTCGCCGGCCAGGATCTCGATCGTCCCGATCAGGCCCGTGCGCCGGCCCAGGGCGCGGAGCACCGAGTTGGTGAGGTAGGTGGTGGTCGTCTTG
Organism: Kocuria sp. NPDC057446; assembly: GCF_042802875.1. Lineage (NCBI taxonomy): Bacteria > Bacillati > Actinomycetota > Actinomycetes > Micrococcales > Micrococcaceae > Kocuria > Kocuria sp. NPDC057446. Next base: position 9,679 of record NZ_JBHVDI010000034.1, read on the forward strand.
CCGTTGGTGCCGGTCACCGCGAACAGGGCCGGGGCCGTCCCGTCCTCCGGACGCGAGCCGTAGACGCGGGCGGCGATCGGACCCACGGCGCGGCGGGGATCGGGGGCCTCCACCACGGGCAGCCGGACACCGGCGCCCCGGAGGATCGCGGCGCCCTCGGCGTCGGTGAGCACCGCGGCCGCGCCCGAGCGCTCGGCGGCGGCGGCGAACCGGGCGCCGTGGGTGCGGGCACCGGGCAGGGCGGCGTAGAGGTCGCCGGGACGCAGCTCCCGGGAGTCCAGGGCGATGCCGGTGACCTCCACCGCACGGGACGGAGCCGTCCCGTCCGCGAGCCGGGCGGTCTCCGCGAGGCTCAGCGGTCGGGGCCGGGCGGGGCGCATCGTCTGCGCGTCGTGTCCCTGCTGGGCTGTCGCGTCCATCAACGTCCTTCGTGGTCTGGTCGGCGGGTGGGTGGTCCGCCGGGATCGGGGGGGCGGTACCGGCGGGTGGCCGGGCACGGCGATATGGAAGTCTAGTCGCCCTCGTCGGCCCGCCGGGACGGGGCCGGGGCGGAGACCCCGGTCCCTCCGGCGCCGGTCCCGGCCTCCGCGGCGGTCCCGGCGTCGTTCTCGGCGTCGTTCTCGGCGGTGTTCTCGGCAGTGTTCTCGGCAGTGTTCTCCGCGGCGTCCGGGGCGGCGCCCTCCGCCGGGGCCTCGACGCCCGGCGGGGTGTCCACCGGTGCGGTCTCCCCGGCCTCCTCCGGGTCCTCCGGGTCGTCCGTGCGCAGGGGGATCTCCACGGGCTCGGTGGTCGAGGGCGGCACGTCGTAGTGCCGCAGCACCTGGCCCATGATCTTGCTGAAGGTGGGCGTCGTGCCGATCGCGCGGACGTTCCCCTGCGGCCGCTGGAGCGTGACCGCCACGAGGTACTGGGGGTCCTCCACGGGGGCGACGCCCACGAAGGAGGTGGTGTAGCCGTCGTAGCCGCCCTGCGGGCTGGGGGCCTCGGCGGTACCGGTCTTGCCGCCCACGCGGTAGCCCTCCACGGCGGCCTCCTTGGCGCCGCCCTCCGTGACGGTCACCTCCATCATGTCGAGCACCTGCTGCGCCGTCTCCGCGGAGACGATCCGCTCGCCCTCGGGCCGCTCGACCGGCGTGCTGGTCCCGTCGGGGTCGATGACGGACTCGAGCACCCGGGGCTCCACCTGGACCCCGCCGTTGCCGATGGCCTGGAAGATCGTCGCCGTGCGCAGGGGGGTCTGGGCGACGCCCTGACCGAAGAGCACGGTGTACTGCTGGCGCACGTCCCACTGGTCCGCGCCGGTGAGGATGCCCGGGGACTCCCCCGGCAGCTCGATCCCCGTGGTCTCCCCGACGCCGAAGCGCTGCATCCACTCGTGCCGCTGCTCCGGGGCGAGCCTGCCGCCGACCAGGACCGTGCCGGTGTTCATCGAGTCGGCGATGATCCCGGTGAACGTGCGCTGCTGCTCGCCGTGGTCGAAGGCGTCGGTGATCTTCTGCCCGTCGATCTCCAGGAACGGGGGGACCGTGACCTCCGTGCGCGGTGTGGCCACGCCCTCCTCCACGGCGGCGGCCGCGGTGAGGATCTTCTGCGTGGAGCCGGGCTCCACGGCCTGGGTGACGGCGCGCGCCCCCAGGTCCTCGGCCTCCGCGGAACCGATGTCGTTGGGGTCCACGGTCGAGGAGTCGGCCAGCGCCAGCACCGCGCCGTCCTCGATCCGCATCACCACGGCGGTGCCCCACTCGGCGTCGAGCTCCTCGGTGCGCTCGGTGACCGCCTGCTGGGCGAAGAACTGCACGTCGCTGTCGATCGACAGCTGCACCGAGGAGCCGTCCTCCACGGGGCTCTCCTCCTGGGGCGCCACCGGGATCCGCACGCCGTCGGCGCTGATCTCGAAGGTCCGGCTCCCGTCCGTGCCGCGCAGCAGCCCGTCCTGGGTCTGCTCGATCCCGCCGAGCGCCTCGTCGTCCCCGCCCATGAAGCCGACCACGCTGCCGCCCACCGGTCCGTTGGGATAGATCCGGTCGGAGGACGGCTGCCCGTACACGTAGGGCAGGCCGAGCTCGCGCACGGTGTTCCACTGCTCGGGCGTGACCCCGCGGGCCACGTACTCGAACTGCTTGTCCCCGTCGAGGGCGTCCTTGACCTCGGCGTCCTCGAGGTCGAGGGCGTCGGCGAGCTGGTACACCGCCTCCGTGGGGGTCACGGTCTCGGTGGTGCCGTCGGCCATCGGCCGCTCGAACTCGCGCACCAGGGACTGGTCCACGGTGACGTCGTAGCGCTGAAGCGTACGGGCGAGGACGTTGCCGTGGGTGTCGCGGATCTCGCCGCGCAGCGCGGGGACCACCTCGGTGCGGGACCGCTCCCCCGCGGCGGCCTCCGCCCGGCCTGCCACGTCGAAGCCCTGCACCCACACGAGGCGGACGCCGAGGACCACGAGGAGCCCGAGGACCAGGACGACCCCGATGTGGCTGCGGCCGATGCCGCGGGCGCGGGGGGCGTCGGACGTCGAGCGTGCGGGTGCCACGTGTGTGCCTCGTTCCTGATTGCGACTGGCGGGATCTCCGGGGGCTGCTGACCGGCGGGGGCGGGGGACGGCGCCCCGGTCACTCCCCGGGCGTGCGCTGCGCCGGGGCCCGGAGGGAGCCGCCGTCCGCCTCCGCGGCACCGGCCGGCGAGGCGTCCTCGCGGGCCCGGCGCTCGGCGTCCTCCCGGTCCTGCGCCGCCTTCTCCCGCTCCCGGTCCTCGGCGCGCTGGGCGGCGCGGTCCGCGGCCTCCGAACCGGTCTGGTGGGCGTGGTCGACCAGGATCTCGTGGTCCTCCTGCGGCTGCGCCGGGAGCGGATCGCCCTCGACGGTCCCCGTCGTGAGGTCGACCGTGCCCGAGTCCTGCGCCGGGACCATGCCGAGGTCCGTCGCCATCACGGCGAGGTTCTGCGGGGCGTTGTAGAACTCGAGGTCCTGGGTGAGCGCCTCGTTCTGCTGGCTGAGCGCCTGCTCCTGGGCGCGCAGCTCCACGAGCCGGTACTGGCCGCCGGAGATCTGGATGTTCAGCACCAGGATGGAGGCCAGCGCCACCACGAGCGCCACCAGGCTGAGCACCACGGTGGAGAACCGCTGCCGGCGCGCCCGGCCCGGGACCACGGACAACGGGGTCCGGGCGGCCCCCGCGGCCTCCTCGGCCGGCGGTGCCGGGGTGCTCAGCTGACGGGCGGAGCTGCCCTCGACCGGCGGGCGCTGCCCGCGCCGACCGGCCCAGGCACCGATGCCCGTGCGCGGAGTGGACGGTCGTGCGGGGCGTCGCTGGAGTCCGGTTCCGCTCATGCCGTGTACCTCTGCGCGTTCTGTGCTGTGGGGGGTGTGTGCTGCCGGATGCGCTCGACCGCGCGCAGTCGTGCGGAGGCGGCGCGGGGGTTCTCGTCGATCTCCCGGGCCGTGGGGGTCTCCGTCCCGCGGGTCAGGACCCGCAGGGTGGGCTTGTGCTGCTCGAGCTCCACGGGGAAGCCCTTGGGCGCCGTCGAGGCCGCTCCCCGGGCGAAGGACTGCTTCACGATCCGATCCTCGAGGGAGTGGTAGCTCATGGCCACCACGCGACCGCCGACGGGCACGGCGTCCAGGGCGGCGGGGATCGCCCGGCGCAGCACGTCGAGCTCCTCGTTGACCTCGATCCGCAGCGCCTGGAACGTCTGCTTCGCCGGGTGCCCCTTCCGGTGCTGGGCCCCCTGGGGCACGGCACCGCGGACGACCTCGACGAGCTCGCCGGTGGTTCGCAGCGGCGCGAGGGCCCGCTGCACCACGATGGCCCGGGCGATGCGGCCGGCGAAGCGCTCCTCGCCCCAGTCCCGCAGGATCCGGCGCAGGTCCTCCTCGCTGTACTCGTTGACCACGTCCTGCGCCGTGACGGGGGCCGTGGAGTCCATCCGCATGTCGAGGGGCGCGTCGTAGGAGTAGGCGAAGCCGCGCTCGCGCTCGTCCAGCTGCAGCGACGAGACCCCGAGGTCGAAGAGCACCGCGTCCGCGTGGTCGAAGCCGTGCTGGGCGAGGGCCTCCGGGATGCGGTCGTAGGTCGTGTGCACGGGGTGGAAGCGGTCCCCGAACGGGGCGAGCCGCGCGCCGGCCAGGGCGTGGGCCTGCGGGTCCCGGTCGACGGCCACGAGCTGCAGACCGGGGAAGCGCCGCAGCAGCGCCTCGGAGTGACCGCCCATGCCCATCGTGGCGTCCACCGCCACGGCGCCGTCCTCGCCGAGCGCCGGAGCCATCAGGTCGAGGCACCGATCGAGCAGCACGGGAACGTGGAGCTGCTCGGCTGGGCGTTGCGCCATGGGCCCTCTCTTCGGCGGTCGACGGTGGTGCGGTCTTCGGTGGCCGGCGCCGGGTCGACGCCGTGGTGCGGCGGCGGGCCTTCCAGGATCAGAACCCCATCCGCTGGCCGTCCCTCGAATCCGGCCTGGCTCAGGGGAAGGTGAGTCAGGACGGTGACGGCTGTGCGGCTGGAGATCTCATCCGGGAAGCGGCTCCGCGTGCTCCGCGGGTGGTCTCGGCGTCCCTGCGCTCAGAAGAGCCCGGGCACCACTTCCTCCTCGGTCTCGGAGAAGACGGCCTCCTTCTCGTTCAGGTACTCGTTCCACGCCTGGGCGTCCCAGATCTCGGCCCGGGTGCCCGCGCCGATGACGGCGAGCTCCCGGTCCAGACCGGCGTAGTCCCGCAGCGGCGGCGGTATGGTGACTCGGCCCTGCTTGTCCGGGACCTCGTCCGAGGCGCCCGAGAGAAAGACCCGGATGTAGTCCCTGGCCTGCTTCGAGGACAGCGGTGCCGCCCTCAGCTGCTCGTGCACCCGCTCGAACTCGCGGACGCTGAACACGTAGAGGCACCGTTCCTGACCACGGGTCAGCACGAGTCCCTCCGCCAGCTCCTCCCGGTACTTCGCCGGCAGGATCAGGCGGCCCTTCTCGTCGAGACGGGGTGAGTACGTTCCGAGAAACATGCTCACCGCCTCTCCAGCCCGAGAGTTCTCCCAGATCCATCTCTTCGCCCCACTTTACTCCACTTCACTCCCCGGTCAACGAACGCGGGGCCCGGCCGCCGCGGCGTGGCGGGCCCCGCGCACTCTGTGACGGGCGTCGCCGCAGGTGGGCGCGGCCGCGCGCCGGTGGCGGGCGCCGGGAGGACCGTGGAGGACACCCTGGCGCCCCGCGGCGGGCCCGGCGGGCGACGGCGGAGAGGGCGGCGGAGGAGGCAGTCTGACGGGGTCACGACGCCGCGGCGCCGGCTGTGGGGAGGACAGTGGAGGGAATCCGGGCGGTGTCGCCGCGGTTCCGCACCAGGGGCGGCGGGCACGGGCGGCAGGCCGAGGGGTGCGCGGTGGCGGGTCGCGACCCGGGACGGGCCCGGGGCACGAAAAAGCTCCCCGGCGGTGCACCGGGGAGCTGGCCGGACCGTGCGCGCGGCCGCACGGTGGTGGGAGGTGGAGGGATCCGGCAGGGCGGGCGCACCGGTCGGCGCCCAACAGCGGGCGCCCGGCGCGGCGACCGGGCCGTCAGGAGGAGGAGCCTCCGGAGTTGCGCTGGTCCCAGCGCTCCTCGAGGTTCTGCAGGAAGGGCGACGAACGGCGGGGCGGGCCGCCCTTGCCGGCCTCGCCACCGGGACGGGGCTTGCCGGAGCGCAGGGTGGCGACGTAGACACCCGCACCCATCACGACGAAGCCCAGGACCCCCACCAGGATGGAGTCGATGACGACCCCGCCCAGGAGGACGAGCAGGCCGACGACCGCGATCACGATTCCGAGGACGATGTTGCGGGTGGAGGCACCCCTGACGGCACGGGACCCCATGCTCGTCACGAACCTCGGGTCGTCCGCGTGGAGCTGCTTCTCCAGCTGGGCCAGGAGCTGTTGCTCGTGCTCGGACAGTGGCACGGTAGGCCTCCTCATCCTTCGGGTGCGGATTCCCCGGCTGTTCCGGCGCCGCCTGTTACCAGGATAGACCGTCGGGTGCTGATTTGGCACCGCGCACACGGCTGTCAACACCCTCCGAGTTGCCTCCCGGATCCCGTGGTGCGGGCGGCAGGAGACGGGCGGGTCCGAGACGCTCGGCGCCGAAGCGGGCGTGCACCCGGTCCATGGCCTGCTCGGCGGCCCCCCACTCCTCCTCGCGGCCGTCGAGACTCAGCTGCAGGGCGTCCGATGCGGGCTCGAGCCGCTCGGCCCGGATGCCGATGAGCCGGACCGGCTGGGGCCGGTCCCCGAGCTCCTCGAGCAGGCCCACACCGTGCTCGAGCAGGTCGTGGGCGGAGGTGAAGGGCTGCTGCAGGGTCCGTGAGCGGGTGATGGTCGTGAAGTCCGCCCAGCGCACCTTCAGCCCCACGCGGCGGGCGCGCAGCCCCTGGCGGCGCAGCCGCGAGGCGGTCCGGTGGCTCAGCCGCAGCAGGGTCTCGTGCAGCAGCCGGTCGTCCGCGACGTCACGGGCGAAGGTCTCCTCCGCGCCCACGCTCTTCTCCTCCCGCACGGGCTCGACCGGGCGGGGATCCCGCCCGTTGGCGAGCTCGTGCAGGTGGTGGCCGGCGGCCCGGCCGACCAGGCGGGTCAGCATCGGCACGGGAGCGGCCGCGAGGTCCCCGACGCTCCGGAGTCCCGCCCCCGTGAGCGTCTCGGCCGTGCGCCCGCCGACGCCCCACAGCGCCGAGACCGGCAGCTCCGCCAGGAACGCGACGGTGTCCTCGGGCTGGACCAGCAGCAGCCCGTCCGGCTTGGAGCGGGTGGAGGCGATCTTCGCGACCGTCTTGTTGGCCCCGATCCCCACCGAGGCGGTCAGGCCCAGCTCGTCTCGCACGCGGGCGCGCAGGGCGCGGGCGATGCCCACCGGCGGGCCGAGCCGGCGGACCGCTCCGGCGACGTCGAGGAAGGCCTCGTCCACGCTGATCTGCTCCACCCGGTCGGTGATCTCCCAGAACATCGCCATGACCCGGCGGGAGTAGGCGTCGTAGGCCTCCCGGTGCGGCTCGAGCAGCACCGCCCGCGGGCACATCGCCCGGGCCCGCGCCAGGGGCATGCCGGAGCGGACGCCGAACGCCCGGGCCTCGTAGGAGGCGGAGAGGACGACGGAGCGCCCGCCCGCGCCCGCCACGATGACGGGCCGGCCCCGCAGTCCCGGGGAGGTGAGCAGCTCCACGCCGACGTAGAACATGTCCATGTCGACGTGCAGCACGGCGCACCCCCGCCAGCGCTCCAGCCGGTCCTTCGGCGTCTCGGCCACCGTGCCCTCCTCCCGGGTCCGGCACAGCATAGCTCCCGGCGCGGACACCGCCGCCGCCCTGCGGGCACCGGTCCCGGCGGCGCCCCGGCCCGCCCGGCGGGGCTTCGCTAGGCTGGGGCGGACACCAGGACGGCCGCCGGAGGGCGTCCGCCCCCGCCCCGAGACCGAGGTCGATCCGCCCATGACGTGCCCGCCGCCCCCGCACCACCCCGACGCTCCCGCCGGCACCGCGCCGCGGACCCGGCCCCAGGACGCCTTCCGCGCCGAGGACGAGCGGTTCGTGGGCCGGCTGCACGCGGAGCTGGAGGACTTCTTCGGGCGGCAGCGCACGGTCCTGGGCGGCATCTCGGCGGACTCCCTGCCGCTGCTGGACGCCGTCGTCGCGCTCTCCGCCGGCGGCAAGCGGCTGCGGGCGCGGCTGTGCTACTGGGGCTGGCGGGCGGCGGGCGGCGATCCGGAGGACCCGGCCGCGGTCCGGGCCGGTGCGGCCCTGGAGCTCTTCCAGTCCGCCGCGCTCATCCACGACGACGTCATCGACCGCTCAGACACCCGCCGGGGCGCTCCCAGCGTGCACCGCCGCTTCGAGGCGGTGCACGCCGACCACGACTGGGCCCTGGACGGCCCCGCGTTCGGCGTGGCCGCCGCGATCCTCTCGGGGGACCTGTGCCTGTCCTGGAGCGAGCAGTCGTTCGCCGCGGCCGCCACGGCGGCGCCCGGCGGCCACCGCGCCCGGGCAGTGTTCGACCTCATGCGCACGGAGGTGATGGCCGGTCAGTACCTGGACGTGCAGGGCGAGGTCTCCGGCGGTGGCCAGGACCGCGACGGCGCGGTGCAGCGGGCCCTGGACGTCATCCGGTACAAGTCGGCGAAGTACTCCGTGGAGCACCCCGTGGTGCTCGGCGCCGCCCTGGCCGGGGCGCCGGAGCGGCTGCTGGAGCGCTGCTCGGCCTTCGCGCTGCCCCTGGGCGAGGCGTTCCAGCTGCGCGACGACGTCCTGGGCGTGTTCGGCGATCCCGCGACCACGGGCAAGCCGGCCGGGGACGACCTGCGGGAGGGCAAGCGGACGGTGCTCGTCGGCTACGTCCGCCGGCTCGGCGGCGAGCCGGAGATCGCCCGCCTCGAGGAGGCCCTGGGCCGGCCGGACCTGACGGAGGAGGACGTCGCGGAGCTCCGTGCGCTCATCACGGGGTGCGGCGCCCTGGGCGCCACGGAGGAGCTCATCGAGCGGCTCAGCCGGAACGCGTTCGCGGCCCTGGACCGGCTCGGGGCCGACGCCGTGCCCCTGGCCGCGCTGCGCGGGCTCGCCACCGCCGCGGTCCGCCGCTCCGCCTGAGACCGGGCGCGCCGGGCCACCGGGGCGGGCAGGCGCGGCCGGTCAGGAGCGGCTCACCAGGCCAGGGCCTGCGCCCGGCGTCGGATCTCCGTCTTGCGCCCGTCCCGGAGCGCGTCCACGGGACGGCCCGGCAGGGACTCGTCCTCGGTGAACAGCCACGTGATCGCCTCGACGTCGGTGAAGCCGGAGTCCCGCAGGACCGCCACCGTGCCCTTCAGGGAGTCGACCACGGCGCCCTCCAGCACGAAGGCGGCGGGCACCCGGCGGATGCTGTCGTGCGGGTTGCGGACGGCGAGGAGTGTCCCGTCGTCGACGAGGCCGTGGACGCGGGTGACGACGAGGCCGAGCTGCTCGGCGACGTCGGGCAGGGGCAACCACTCCTGGACGAGACCGTCCAGCCGGTCGAACTCCTCGGTGCTGATTCCGGATGTGTTCTTCACGCCCCCAGAGTGCCACGTCCGCCGGTGCCCGTGCCACGCGGGCCCGCCACGGTATGCTCGACCCGCGGAGCCGGCTGAGACCTCCGCACCTTCCCCGATCAGCGTCAGAGAGTTACTTCATGCCGTATCCCCCCGACAGCGACACGACCGACCCGAACGACGCACCGCACCGAACCGCCGCCGACTCCGCCGGGCAGCCGGACGACCGCTCCCCCGGCTGGGCCCGCCGCGCCCGCACGGGCTCGGCGGTCACGGCCGTCGCCGCCCTGGCGGCCCTGGGCGGGGGCACCGTGGCCCACGCCGCCCCCGCGCAGCCGGCCCAGGTGGCCTCGGCCCCCCAGCTCGCCGGCCAGAAGACGACGAGGACCCCCGTGCACACGGTGTCCCCCGGGGACTCCCTGTGGGCGGTCGCCCAGCGCCACGGCGTGGCCGTGGACGAGCTCATGCGGTGGAACGACCTCTCCGGCGCGGCGCTGCTGTTCCCCGGTCAGGAGCTGCGGCTCGCCGCCGGCCCGGCCCCCGCCGCAGAGACCCCGCGGCGGACGGCCCCGCCCGCCGCGGAACCGCCCCGCGACGAGCACGTCGTGCGCTCGGGCGACTCGCTGTGGGGCATCGCGCAGGCCCGCGGGGTGTCGGTGCAGTCGCTGCTCGACGGCAACGACCTGACGGTGAACTCGCTCCTGCGCCCCGGGCAGCGGCTGTCGGTCGCCGCGCCCGCGCGCGAGACGGTGCGCACGGCGGAGGCCCCCGCCCCGGAGCGGTCCGAGGAGCCGCGGCCGGCGGAGCGCGCCGTCGGCGACACGTTCCTGGGGCGCACGTACGAGGACGGCGTGGTGGACTCCGCCAACCGCCACCACGAGCAGCTGGCGGCCCGCCCGGTCCCCTCCCGGGAGGAGATGCGCCGGCTCGTCCACGACACCGCCGTGCGGATGGGAGTCGACCCGGCCCTCGCCCTGGCGCACGCCCACCAGGAGTCGGGCTTCGACCACCGGGCCGTCTCCCCCGCGGACGCCGTGGGCACCATGCAGGTCATCCCCGACGCCGGGGACTGGGCCTCGGGCCTGGTGGGCCGGGAGCTGGACCTGCTCGACCCGCAGGACAACGTCACCGCGGGCGTGGCCATCATCCGGCAGCTGGGCCGTGCCGCGCCCAGCACGGACGTGGCCATCGCCGCGTACTACCAGGGCCTGCACGGCGTGAAGAAGTACGGGATGTACGACGACACCAAGCAGTACGTCAAGAACGTCAAGTCCCACCGCCAGCGGTTCGGATCGTGATCTCCGGCCCAGCGGGCGCACAGCGCCCGCCCCTAGGCTGACCCCGTGCAGCACGCGCTCCCCGACCACCTGACCGGCACCCTCCTCGAGGGACGCTACGAGCTGGGCCCGCGCATCGCCCGCGGCGGCACGGCCACCGTGTACCGGGCGGTGGACACCCGCCTGCAGCGCGTCGTGGCGGTGAAGCTCATGCACCCGCACCTCGCCGAGGATCCCGCCGCGGCGGACCGGTTCGTGCGGGAGGCCCGGGCGGCGGCGCGGCTGTCCCACCCCCACGTCGTCTCGGTGCTCGACCAGGGCCACGCCCCGGACGGGGTGCCGTACCTGGTCATGGAGCACGTGGCGGGCTCCACGCTGCGCGACGTGCTGCGCCGCCGCGGCGCCCTGCCCCCGGGCGAGGCGCTGGCACTGCTGGACCCGGTCCTCGACGGGCTCGCCGCCGCCCACCGGGAGGGGCTCGTGCACCGTGACGTGAAGCCGGAGAACGTGCTGATCTCCGGCACCGGGCGGGTGACGGTCGCGGACTTCGGGCTCACGCGCGCCGTCGACCAGCACACGTCGACCGGGACGGTCCTGGGCACCGTGGGCTACGCCTCGCCGGAGCTCGTGACCGGGCACCGGGTGGACACTCGGGCGGACGTCTACTCGGCGGGGATCGTGCTGTTCGAGCTCCTGGCCGGCCGCCGTCCTTTCGAGGGCGCCCCGCTGGCAGTGGCCCGGGCCCACGCGGAGGGCGCCGTCCCGGACCTGCGCACCCTCGACCCCGGTCTCCCCGCCGGCGCGGCTCGGCTCGTCGCCCGCGCCACCGCACGGGACCCGCAGCGGCGTCCGCCCGACGCCGGCCGGTTCCGCGAGGAGCTCCGGGCGCTCCGGGCGCAGCTGCGCCCGGCGGAGCTCGACCGGCCGCCCGCGGCGGGCGCCGGCCGCCGCACCCCGGCCCGCGTCGCCGCGACGGACACGCGCCCGTCGGCCGCGTCCGCCGCCCCGGGCCCGGTGTCCGCCCCCACGGAGACGCTCGGCGCCACCGCGCGCGACGCCGGCCCGGGCACCCCCACCGAGACCCTGGGCACCGGCGCCACGCAGACCTTGGGCACCGGCGACACCACCACACGGGTCGTCGGTCCCGGCGCCCCCACGGAAGCCCTCGGCACCGGTGCCACGCGCGTCCTGGGACCGGCGGGGAGTCCGGCCGGCCGGCCGCTGCCCGGGCGGCCCCCGGGCGGCTCCTCCGATCCGTGGCGCCCCGAGGTCGAGCTGCGCCCCACCCGCCCCCTGCACGCGGCCGGGGCCCTGGCCCTGGCGGCGCTCGCGGTGGCCGGGGCGGCCTTCCTGGGCTGGCTCCTGGGCTCCGGCCCGGGCGGGACCGCGAGCGTGCCGGACGTGCGGGGCACGGGCCCCGAGCTCGCCGAGCAGTACCTGTCCGGGGCCGGTCTGGACAACGTGGCCGTGCACCGGACCGCGGATTCGATGGCCGCCGCCGGCATCGTGCTCGGGACCGACCCGCAGGCCGGTGCCACCGTGCGCGCCGCCGAGCAGGTCGTCCTGCTGGTCTCGACCGGCCCCGAGCGGACGACCGCGCCCGACGTCGGCGGGATGACCGAGCAGGACGCGCTGGCCCGCCTCGAGGACGCGGGGCTGGCGACCGGAGCCCGGAGCGAGGTCTCCGACGACGCCGCGTCCGGCACGGTCGTGGGCCAGCACCCCGAGGCGGGCGCTGCGGTGGCCGAGGGGTCGGCGGTGGATCTCGCCGTCTCCCGCGGGGCGCGCGCCGACACCGCCCCCGGAGTGCTGGGGCGGCCCGTGGACGAGGCCGTCCGGATGCTCGAGGAGGCGGGATACCCCGTCCGGGTCGAGGAGCGCCTCGGCGCCCCCTTCGGCTACGTGGTGGCCCGCACGGCCGCCGGGGACGGGGTCGTCCTCACCGTCGTGTAGCGGACGGCGGGTCCGACCCCGGCCCCGGCGGCCGGTGCTGCCGCGCTCAGCGGCGGGAGAGGTAGCCCGCCACGAGGAAGGCGATCTCCAGGGACTGCATGTGGTTCAGGCGCGGGTCGCACAGGGACTCGTAGCGGTCCTGGAAGGACGACTCGTCGACGGGATCGGCGCCGCCGAGGCACTCCGCGACGTCGTCGCCCGTCATCTCCACGTGGATGCCGCCGGGGAAGGAGCCGATCGCCTCGTGCACCTCGAAGAAGCCCCGGACCTCGTCCACGACGTCGTCGAAGTTGCGGGTCTTGTAGCCGGACGGCAGCGACACGGTGTTGCCGTGCATGGGGTCGGTGACCCACACGACCTTGGCCCCGGATCGCTCCACGGCCTCGACGAGCGGCGGCAGCTTCTCCCGGATGTTGCCCGCGCCCATCCGGGTGATGAACGTGAGCCGCCCGGGCTCGCGCTGCGGGTCGAGCTTGTCGATCAGCGCCAGCGCGTCGTCCCCCGTGGTCTTGGGGCCCAGCTTGACGCCGATCGGGTTGCGCAGCCGGGAGAGCAGGTCCACGTGGGCGCCGTCGAGCTCCCGGGTGCGCTCCCCGATCCACAGGAAGTGCCCGGAGGTCCCGTAGGGCAGGTGGGTGCGGGAGTCGATGCGGCTCAGCGCCCGCTCGTAGTCCAGCAGCAGGGCCTCGTGGCCGGCGTAGAACTCCGTGGTGCGCAGGGCGTCGAAGTCGGCGCCGCACGCGTCCATGAACTTCACGGCCCGGTCGATCTCACGGGCCAGCGACTCGTACCGGGCGTGGGCCGGGTTCGTGGTGAAGCCCATGTTCCAGGCGTGCACGAGGCGCAGGTCCGCGAACCCGCCGGTGGTGAACGCCCGGATGAGGTTCAGGGTGGAGGCGGAGGTGTGGTACCCGCGGACCATCCGGCGCGGGTCGTGGACCCGGGACTCCTCCGTGAAGTCGAAGCCGTTGACCATCTCGCCGCGGAACGTCGGCAGCGTCGTGCCGTCGCGCGTCTCGTCGTTGGACGAGCGGGGCTTGGAGAACTGCCCGGCCATCCGGCCCATCTTCACGACGGGCATGGACGCCCCGTAGGTGAGCACCACGGCCATCTGCAGGAGGGTCTTGACCCGGGCGCTGATCCGGTCGGCGGTGGCGCCCTCGAAGGTCTCGGCGCAGTCCCCGCCCTGCAGGAAGAACGCCCGGCCGTTGGCGACCTCGGCCAGACGGTCGCGCAGCTTGTCCACCTCCCCCGCGAAGACGAGGGGCGGGACCGCGTTGAGCTCGGTGATCGAGGCGGCGAAGTCGGGGTGGTCGCGCCAGGTCGGCTGCTGGTCGGCGGCCAGCTCACGCCAGTCGTCCAGCCCCGGGTAGTCGGCCGCGGAGGGCACCGGGGAGGCGAGGTTGCGGAGGCTGTCGGGAACGGTGAAGTCGAGCATCATGTCTTCCTATGTCTCGTCCGGGGCGGGGCCGGGCGCGGGATCAGGGTGCGGTGGGCCGCGGGGTGTCGTCCTCCGCGGCCCCGGGACGGTCGCGGTGGGCGATGGAGTCCGCGGTCCGGCGGGCGGTGTGGGCGGCGCTGCGCGCCTTGTCCTTGGCGTTGCCCACGAGCTCCGCCGCGGCCTGCCTGGTCTCCTGGCGCTTCTGCTCGGCGAGCCGCTTCTTGTGCTCCGAGGCGTAGACGTCCACGGAGACCTGGCCGGAGAGGGCCTGGATCGCGTGCATGATCTCGTCGGTGACCTCGCGGAGCAGGGCGTGCTCGCCCTGCCGGCCCCGGTAGCGGGAGAAGTCGAGGGGCTCGCCGAAGATCGTGGTGACCCGGGCGCTGCGGCGGGGCAGCGGGAGCCTGGTCCCGATCGGCTGGACCTTGTCGGTGCCGACCATGGCGATGGGGACGACCGGGGCCCCCGTCTCGAGCGCGAGCCTGGCCACGCCGATCTTGCCCTTGTACATGCGGCCGTCCGGGGAGCGGGTGCCCTCCGGATAGATCCCGAGCAGCTCGCCCTCCAGCAGCTTCCGCCCGCCGTTGCTCAGGGACTTCGCGCTGGCCCGGCCCCCGGAGCGGTCCATGGGGATCTGGTTGATGGCGCGGAAGAACGCGGCCATCACCCGCCCCTTGACCCCGGGGCTGTTGAAGTAGTCGGACTTCGCCAGGAAGTACACCTGCCGGGGCACGGCCACGGGCATGAACACCGAGTCGGAGACGGAGAGGTGGTTGCTCGCGAGGATGGCCGGGCCCTCCTCGGGCACGTGCTCCAGGCCTCGGACCTCGGGACGGAAGGCGACGTTGATCAGGGGGCCGACGACGTAGCGCTTCAGAAACATGTAGACCATGTGGGAGAGGACTCCTTCGTGCTGATCGGGATGTCGCGAGGGTCCGTGCCGCTCGGACCGGGTCCGGCCTCCGGTATTCTCTCACGTCCGCGCGGGCACCGGCGCCGGTCCGCCCGCCGGCGGCGCGCGACCCTGACATCATGGACGCATGACGCCACCCGTCGAGGACCAGCACCTCCCCTCCCCCGCCGGGACCCCGAGGCCCCCCGCCGAGGACGACCCCCGCACCCCCTTCCACTTCCCGGCCGACGGGCCCGCGGGCGCGCTCGTGCTGCACGGCTTCACCGGGGTCCCGTTCAGCGTCCGCCCGTGGGGCCTGGCCCTGCACGAGGCGGGCGCCGACGTCGTCGGTCCCGCGCTGCCCGGCCACGGCACCCGTTGGGAGGACCTCGCCGACGTCCGCTGGGAGCAGTGGCGCGACCACGCGGCCGAGCACGTGCAGCGGCTGCGCTCCCGGCACGACGTGGTGGTGGTCTGCGGACTCTCCATGGGCGGGGCGCTCGCACTGCACCTCGCCGCGACCCTGCCCGTGGACGGGGTCGTGGCCCTGAACCCGGCGCTGTCCCTCGTCAGCCGCACCGCCCGGTTCGCCCCGGCCCTGCACCGGGCGGTGCCCTCGGTGCCGGGGGTGGGGGACGACATCAGCCTCCCGGGGGTGACCGAGCACGCCTACCCGCGCACGCCGGTGGCGGGCGTCGCCGAGCTGGGCCGGTTCATGACCCGCACCCGCCGGATGCTGCCCGCGGTCACCGCCCCCGTCCTGCTCCTGCGCTCGCGGCACGACCACGTGGTCTCCGACGCCTCGCACCACCACGTGCTGCGCCGCGCGGGCGGTGACGTGGAGCTGGTGCGGCTGGCCGAGAGCTTCCACGTGGCCACCCTGGACCGGGAGGCGGACGTGGTCGCGGCACGGTCCGTGCGCTTCCTGGAGGCGCTGACGGCGGGCCACAGCCCGATCACGGGGAGACCGCTGCGCCCGGCCTCCCCGGAGGTCCGGCGATGAGCGCGGGCCCGGGGACGCCGGGCGGCGGGCACGGCCCCGAGGACGAGTGGAGCCGGATCGTCTCGGACCTCGAGGACGTGCGCCGGGCCGGCGACCGGCACCTCGCCGGCCCGCGGGACTGGTCCCCCGGGGAGCCGGTCCCCGGTGCGTCCGCCGCCGGCCCGGAGGACGCCCGGGACCCGCAGGACGACGAGGACGACGAGGACGACGACGCGCCCTACTCCCCCGATCCCGGGCCGGTCACGCAGGGGCTCAGCGGCGGCGCCCTGCTGGCCTGGACCGTGCTGGTCGGCGTGCCCGTGCTGCTGGTGCTCGTCGCCCTGCTGCCGGGGTCCCTGCCGTGGTGGGCCATCGTGGCGGGGCTGGTGGCCGTGGTGGCGGCGATCGGCCACCTGCTCCGGTCCCTGCCGGACGACCGTGACGACCGGGACGACGGCGCCCGCGTCTGATGGGGTTTGCGTGAGCCAATTCACTAGACTGGGACGGACGGCACACCGACCCCGATCCGAGGAGAACCTCATGCGCCACGTCGCGACCGACCCCCTCGTGGACCCGCCGGCCCACAGCCGCATCACCGACTTCCTGCTGATGCAGGCGGGCCAGGACGGGGATCCGCACCTGTACACCGTGCTGGCCGCCGACGGGGCCGCCCGCGAGGTGCACGCCCGGGAGTTCCTCGCCACCGTGCAGGGAGTCGCCAAGGGACTCGTGGCGGCGGGGATCGAGCCCGGGGACCGGGTGGGCATCCTCAGCCGCACCCGCTACGAGTGGACCCTCGTGGACCTCGCGATCTGGTACGCCGGCGGCGTCCCCGTCCCCGTCTACGACTCCTCCTCGACCGGGCAGATCGCCTGGATCATGGGCGACTCGGACGCCAAGGCCGTGTTCGTGGAGACCGAGGCCCTCGAGGAGTCCGTGCTCGCGGCCTCCCGCGAGACGCCGTTCCGCGCTGCGGAGAACGTGTGGCGCCTCGACGGCACGGGCACCGGCCTGGACGAGCTCGCCCGCGCCGGCGCGGACGTTCCCGACGCGGAGCTGGAGGCCCGACGCACGGCGTGCGGGCTCGAGGACGTCGCCACGATCATCTACACCTCCGGGACCACCGGGCCGCCCAAGGGGTGCGAGCTCACGCACGGGAACTTCGTGCGGCTGTGCGAGAACACCTCCCTGGTCGTGGCCGACATCATCCACCCGGGCGCCCGGACGCTGCTGTTCCTGCCGCTGGCCCACGTCTTCGCCCGCTTCGTGGAGGTGATCGCGCTCTACTCCGGGACCGTGCTGGCGCACACCCCGGACGTGAAGAACCTCATGGCGGACCTCGGCGCCTTCCGGCCCACGTTCATCCTGGCCGTCCCGCGCGTGTTCGAGAAGATCTACCAGAGCGCCCGCCTCAAGGCCGAGAAGAGCGGGAAGGCCAAGTCCCTGATCTTCGAGCGCGCCGTGGCCACGGCCGTCGCGTACTCGAGGGCCGGTCAGGACGGGAAGGTGTCGCCGGTCCTGCGGGCGCGCCACGCCCTCTACGACCGGCTCGTCTACTCGAAGCTGCGGGAGGCGATGGGCGGGGAGGTCACGCACGCGGTCTCGGGCGGCGCGGCCCTCGGCACCCGGCTGGGCCACTTCTTCAACGGGATCGGCGTGTACGTCGTCGAGGGCTACGGGCTCACGGAGACCACCGCCCCGATCGCCGTCAACACCCCGGAGATCGGCAAGATCGGCACCGTGGGCCTGCCGCTGCCGGGCAACGAGGTGCGGATCGGCGAGGACGGGGAGGTCCTGGTCCGGGGCACGCACGTCATGCGCGGCTACCACGGGCGGGAGGACCTCACCGCCGAGGCGTTCGAGGACGACTGGTTCCGCACCGGCGACCTCGGCTCGCTCGACGAGGACGGTGCCCTCACCCTCACCGGGCGCAAGAAGGAGATCATCGTCACCGCGGGCGGCAAGAACGTGGTGCCCAACGTCCTGGAGGATCCGATCCGCGCCTCGGCCCTGGTCTCCCAGGTCATGGTGGTCGGGGACGACCGGCCGTTCGTGGCGGCCCTCGTCACGCTCGACCAGGACGTCCTCCCCGCCCGCCTGGAGCTCATGGGCCTGGACGCGGCGATGCCCGTGGCGGAGGCAGCGCGCCACCCGAAGGTCGTCGAGCACGTCCAGGAGATCGTCGACCACGCGAACCGCGCGGTCTCCCGGGCGGAGAGCATCCGCGCCTTCGAGATCCTCGACGTCGACTGGACGGAGGCCTCCGGGCACCTGACCCCGTCCATGAAGATCAAGCGGGCCCGGATCGCCCAGGACTTCGGGGACCGGATCGAGGAGATCTACTCGCGTCCCGCCCCCGAGCCGGCGCCGGCCCCCGCCACCCCGGCCGAGCGGCTCAAGGAGAAGCTCTCCCACGCGCACCTGCCGGGCCGCGGGTAGCGCGGGTCCGGTCGGCGGCCGGTGGGATCTCCGG
>NZ_JBHVDI010000035.1:0-27519 GCF_042802875.1 Kocuria sp. NPDC057446
GGTGCGTCCGGTGCGGGCCCGTTCGGCCGCGCGGGCGGCGGCGGGTCAGTGCTCGCGGCGGTAGAGCCGGCGGGCGAACCAGATCCCGCCGGCGGCCGCGCCGAGTCCGGCGAGCAGCAGCAGGGCCGCCTGCACGCGCTGCCACGCGACGGTGCCGGCGGTGACGCCGTCCCCGAACTCGCCCGCCTCGGCGGTCTCGACCACTTGGAGGGTGCCCTCCTCGACGGCGAGCAGGGCGTCGGCCTCCTCGTGGAAGTCCTCCTCGCGGGAGCCCGTCTGCGTGCCGCGGAAGACGATCTCCTCCCCCGCCTCCGGGACGCGCGGATCGGCGAGGCCGGAGTCGAAGGGCTGCTCGGTGACCGCCTCGTCCGCGGGCAGCACCCCGCGGTAGATCGGGTTCCACGTCTTGGTCTGCAGGTCGTTGGTGAGGTCCTGGTACTGCCCGGAGATCACCCACGACCTGTCCGCGTAGCCGGCCAGCCGCCGCGAGTCGTCCCAGGCGAGCGCCGCGCTCACCGCCAGGACCAGGCCCAGGAGCAGCCCGAGCAGCCCCACGGCCGTCGGCCTCCAGGCGATCGACCGGCGGGCGCGCCCGCCGTCGTGCTCCTCCTGCTCGTCGTCCTGCTCGTCGTCGAAGGCGAAGAACGTGTCCTGCCGGTCGGTGGTCTCCTCGGTCATGCTGAGCTCCTGGAACGGGGTCGGGGAAGGGGGCGGTCGCGATCGCCGGGGTCGCGGCCGGGGACCCGGTGCCACAGTACCGAAGATGCCGGCGGGCACCCGGGCGTTCGCAACTGTTACCCGGGCCGGGAGCGGCGCCGGGCACGACGGACGACGGCCCGTCCCCCGGGAGGGGGGCGGGCCGTCGTCCGTCGGTGCGGGTCAGCCGCGCAGCACGGCGCCGTGGCGCTCGGCGGCCACGGCGACGGCCGCCTCGCGGGCGGCGGAGGCCTCGTCGGCGGTCAGCGTGCGGTCGGGCGCCCGGAAGCGCAGGGCGAAGGCCACCGACTTGCGGCCCTCCTCGATGCCGGGGCCCTGGTACACGTCGAAGACGCGGACGTCCTCGAGCAGCTCCCCTGCGCCCTCCTCGAGCGCGGCGCGCAGCGCGGCGGCCGGCACGGAGGCGTCGACCACGAGCGCCACGTCCTGCGTGGCGGCCGGGTAGCCGGAGATCGGGCGGGCCTGCACGACCTCGACCTCGGCCGCGGTGAGCGAGCTGAGGTTCAGCTCCATCGCCACGGTCCGCTCGGGCAGGTCCTGCGCGGCGACGAGCTGCGGGTGCAGCTCCCCCGCGTAGCCCAGCGGGGTGCCGTCGGCGGTGGCGAGCACGGCGGTGCGGCCCGGGTGGAAGGCCTGGTGGGTGCCCTGGCGCACGGTCAGCTCGACCCCGAGGACCTCTGCGGCCAGCCGGGCGGCGTCGAGGGCGTCCTGCCAGTCGAACGCCCGGGGCGCGGTCCACGGGCCCTCGGCCGTGTCCCGGCCGGCCAGGACCGCGGCGAGGTGGCGCGGCTGGGCGGGGATGCCGGCCTCGATCTCGCCGAGCACCTCCCGGCCCGGGTGCGCCCCCAGCGGGGGGATGCTCGCGCTGCCGAGCTGCTCGCCGGGCCGGAAGACCCGCCCGACCTCGTAGAGGGCCAGGTCCCGGAAGCCGCGGGAGGTGTTGCGCCGCAGCACCTCCAGCAGGCCCGGCAGCAGGGACACGCGGAGCATCCCCTGGGCCTCGCTGATCGGGTTGGCCAGCTTCACCGAGGGCACGGGGACCCCCGGCTCCGGGGCGCCCCACAGCTCGTTGTCCGCCTGCGAGACGAACGGGTAGGCGAGCACCTCGGTCATCCCGGCGGCCGCGAGCGCGTCCGCGACCCGCTTGCGGGCCTGCTGCTCGGCGGTCAGACCACGCCCGGGGGGCGCGACCGGCAGCCGCGACGGGATCCTGTCGTAGCCCACGAGGCGGGCGACCTCCTCGACCAGGTCCTCCTTCTCGACCAGGTCGGGCCGCCACGACGGGGGCACGACGCGCCAGCCGTCGTCGGTGGCCTCCACCTGCGCGCCGAGCTCCGTGAGGGTCGAGACGACCTGCTCCGCCGTGTACTCCACGCCCGTGCGGCGGCCGGGGTGGTCCCAGGGCAGCTCGATGGGCGCGGGGGCGGAGGTGCGGTCCACGTCGGTGACCCCGGGCCCGGCCGTGCCGCCGGCCAGCTCCACCAGCAGCTCCACGGCGCGCTGGGCGGCCACCGGGGCGATCTGCGGGTCCACCCCGCGCTCGAAGCGCTTGGACGCCTCCGAGGGCAACCGGTGCCGCCGGGTGGTGCGCGCGATCGACACCTCGTCGAAGCGGGCCGCCTCCACGAGCACGTCGACGGTGCCGTCCGAGACCTCGGTGGCCGCCCCGCCCATGACCCCGGCCAGGCCGATGGGCCCGGAGCCGTCGGTGATCAGCAGGTCCTCGGCGTCCAGGGGGCGCTGCTTGCCGTCCAGGGTGGTCAGGGTCTCCCCCGGTGCCGCCCGGCGGACCCCGATGCCGCCGGTCAGCCGCGCGAGGTCGTAGAAGTGCAGGGGCTGGCCCAGCTCGAGCATCACGTAGTTGGAGATGTCCACCGGCAGGGAGATGGAGCGGATCCCCGCCAGGCGCAGCCGCGCCGACATCCACGGGGGCGTGGGGGCGGTCGGGTCGATGCCGGTCACCGTGCGGGCGACGAAGCGGGTGCACCCGGGGTTGCCGTGGATCGGGGCGTCGTCGTCGAGCGTCACGGGGAAGCCGTCCCCGGTGGGCGCGGGCACCCGGGCGGCCACCGTCCCGGCCGGGTCGGTGAAGGGCTCGTGCACGGCGTGGCAGTACTCCCGGGCCACGCCCCGGACGGAGAACGCGTAGCCCCGGTCCGGGGTCACGTTGATCTCGGCGGCCTCGTCGTAGAGGCCGAGCAGCTCCAGGGCGTCCGCGCCGAGCTCCGGGTCCAGGCCGAGGGTCGAGAGCACCAGGATGCCGTCGTGGTCCTCGCCGATGCCGAGCTCGCGCACCGAGGCGATCATCCCGGCGGAGGTGTGGCCGTAGGTCCTGCGCGCCGAGATCGTGAAGTTGCCGGGCAGCACGGCGCCGGGCAGGGTCACCACGACCTTGTCCCCGACCTCGAAGTTGTGCGCCCCGCAGATCACGCCCTGCACGCCGGACGGGTCGATGCCCTTGCCGGTCAGGGTCTGCGCCCGGCCCTCGGGGACCACGCGCACGGTGCACCAGTTGACGGTCTTGCCGTTGGAGTGGGTCTCCGGCTCCTTGGACAGCACCTGGCCGACCACGACCGGGCCCTTCAGATGGTCCGTGGGTCGGTGCACGTCCTCCTCCTCGAGGCCGACCCGGACCAGGGTGGCCAGGACGTCCTCGGCGGTCGCGTCCGCGGGGACGGGGGCGTGCTCGCGCAGCCATGACAAAGGAACTCGCATGTCTTAGATCTCCATCCCGAAGTGCTCGCTGAAGCGGACGTCGCCCTCGACCATGTCGCGCATGTCGGGGACGTTGTTGCGGAACATCAGGGTCCGCTCGATGCCCATGCCGAACGCGAAGCCCGAGTACGCCTCGGGGTCGATGCCGGCCGCGCGCAGCACGTTGGGGTGGACCATGCCGCAGCCGCCCCACTCGATCCACTGCGGCCCGCCCTTGGCGTTCGGGTGCCACACGTCCAGCTCGGCGGACGGCTCGGTGAAGGGGAAGTAGTTGGGCCGCAGCCGGATCCTCGCCTCCGGCCCGAACATCTGCCGTGCGAAGTGCTCGAGCGTGCCCTTGAGGTCGGCCATCGACAGCCCCTTGTCCACGGCCAGACCCTCCACCTGGTGGAAGACCGGGGTGTGCGTGGCGTCGAGCTCGTCGGTGCGGTAGGTGCGCCCCGGGACCACGACGTAGACCGGCAGCTCCCGGTTCAGCAGCGTGCGCATCTGCACCGGCGAGGTGTGCGTGCGCAGCACGAGGTGCGCCTCGGGCGGGTCCACGAAGAACGTGTCCTGCAGCTCCCGGGCGGGGTGGTCCGGCTTGAAGTTCAGGGAGTCGAAGTTGTACCACTCGGACTCGACCTCGGGGCCGTCGGCGACCTCCCAGCCCATCGCCACGAACGTCTCGCCGACGCGCTCCATGAGGTTGGTCAGCGGGTGCCGTCCGCCCAGGCGCCGGCGCCGGCCGGCGGCGGTGACGTCCACGGCCTCCTCGACGAGGATCCGGGCGTCCCGCTCCTCCTCCAGCACCGTGGTGCGGGCGGCGATCGCCTGGTTGACGCGGCCGCGGGCCTGGCCGACCAGCTTGCCGGCGGCGGCCTTCTGCGACTTGTCCAGGGAGCCGATCTGCCGGTTGGCCAGCGCCAGGGGGGACCGCTCCCCCGCGTGGGCGAGCCGGACCTCCTTGAGCTCGTCCAGGTCCTGGGCGTTTCCGACGGCGGTCAGGGCCGCCTCCACGGCGGCGGCGACCGCGGCCTCGTCGGTCGGGTCGACCGCGCCGCTCGGGGCGGTCTCGGGTGGCAGTTCAGACATCAGCTGGGACTTCTTCGGCTCGGGGACGGGGTCGTCCGCGCACGCCGCCCCAGGGTCCGTGGAACGGGGAGCACGGGAAAGCCCGGATCGGCACGGATCGCGGGCGTGTCCCAGTCTATGGCACGTGCCTCACCGGCGGCCCACCGCTCCCGCGCCCGGGCCGGGGACGCCCCGGTGGGCCTACGCTGGGGGCATGACGCGGAGCCCGAACCTGAGCCGAGCGGCGCGCGTGCGCCAGGTGTGGAACATGACGAACCTGTCCACGCCGCTGGGGCTGCTGGTCGCCGCGGCCACGCGCACGAGGGTGTCCCGGGGGCCCGAGGGGCTGATCCTGGGGTTCGGCTACCGGCCCCGCCTGCCGAGGGCCGGGGCGTTCACCGTGGGCAACGTGGTCCTGTTCCGCGCGGGGATCGACGACGTCGCGGCGCGTCCCCGGCTCCTGGCCCACGAGGCGCGCCACGCGAGCCAGTGGGCCAAGTGGCTGGGCCTGCCGTTCCTGCCGGCCTACCTGCTGGCGGCCGGGTGGTCGATGCTGCGCTGCGGGCACCCCGCGCTGCGCAATCCGTTCGAGGTGGGGGCGGGCCTGGCCGACGGCGGCTACCGGTGGCCGGACCGTCCCTGACCTGGCGGCTCCGCTCCTCCCCGTTCCGCTCCCCTCCGTTCCTCCCCGCTGAACTCACCACTTCTGCTCCAACCGGGGGTGGATGTGCTCCCCTCTCGGGGTGCACCGGTGAGTTCGGCGGTGCTCGCGAGGGCGGCCGATCGCGACGGGCAGGGGTGCGGGGTCCGGGGCGTCACGGCCGGTGGGCGGGGTGGGGCGACGGCTCGCGCCGGCACTGCAGGGCGGCACACTTCCCGCCGGCCTTCCGGCGTCGCTCCACAGAACGGCTGCGCGGCGCGCCGGTGCCCGGCGGGACGGGCCAGGATTCCTGCATGACCGATCTCCCGTCCCGGCTGCTCACCCTCTCCGACCTGGAGACCTCCGGCGTCTCCGCCACCGGTGCCCAGCGTCTCGTCCGGGCCGGTGCCCTGCGCCGGGTGGCTCACGGCGTCTACGCGGACCCCACCTAGTGGCATGCCCTGGGCGACCGGGACCGGACCGTGCAGAGGCACCTCGTCGTGTCCCGCACCGCGGCGGCTCCGCCGGTGTTCTGCCGGGACTCCGCGGCGCTGCTCCACGACTGGCGGCTGCTGCGGGACCCCGCGGCGCCGCAGGTCCTCCACGGTCCCGGGCTCGGCACCCGCAGCACCGGCCGCGCGGCCCACCACCACAGCGGCTCCCTGCCCCACGAGGACGTCGTCGAACGGCACGGGGTGCTGCTCACCGCTCCGGAGCGGACCGCGCTGGACTGCGCCCGGTTCCTTCCCCTGGGGGCGGCCGTGGTGGTCCTGGACCAGGCCCTGGCCGCGGGGGTGGATCGGACGCGCTCACCGCGCGGCTCGTCCGGCTCCCGGGCCACCGCGGCGTGCGGCGCGCCCGCACCGCCCTGGACCTGGCGGATCCGCGCGCGGAGTCCCCGGGCGAGTCGCTCATCCGGATCGTCCTGCTGCAGTCCGGTCTGCCGGCCTTCGTCCCGCAGCTGACGATCCCGACCGGCAGGGGCGTGTACCGCGCCGACTTCGCCTGGCCCGGGGCCGGCGTGCTCCTGGAGTTCGACGGCCGCGTCAAGTACTTCCTCGGCACCCCGACCGGCCAGGCGCTCCACGAGGAGCGGCGGCGGGAGCTCGCCCTGGTCGAGGCCGGCTGGACGGTGCTGCGCACCGACTGGGAGACGGTCACCCGCAGGCCCGAGCAGCTCGTCGCCCGCCTCCACCTCGCCCTGCGCGGCCGTGCACCCCTTCACCGGATTCCACAGCACTGACGTCGCTCCCGACGAGCTCGTCTTCACCGCACTCACCAGAGCCGAGCGCACCGACTCTCCCCGACAGAGGCGGAGAAATGCCGCCGTTTCGGGTCGACGCGGTGAGTTCGGCGGAGGGGAGGGGGCGGGTCAGCCGGCGAGGTGGTCGAGCAGGGCGTGCACGATCGGCAGGTCGGCCGGGATCCAGGGCAGGGCGAGGGCGGCGGCGGGATCGTCCAGCGACAGCCACCGCACGGCCAGGTGGTCCTCCCCCACGACGGGCCGGGGGTCGCCGCCGGTGGTCACGGCCGTCCAGACCCGCATCGCGGCGGTGTCCTTGAGCGGCCAGCCCTGGGCGTGCGGTCCGCGCACCTCGGCGAGGAGCCTGACGTGCACGCCGAGCTCCTCGGCGCACTCCCGCACCAGGGCCTGCTCGCAGCTCTCGTCCGGCTCCTGCTTTCCGCCGGGGAACTCCCACAGGCCCCGCAGGGCCTCGGGGTAGGCCCGCTGCGCGGCGAGGAAGGCCGTAGGGCGGTGGGCGTCGTCGAGGAGGGCGGCGCCGACCACCTGGGTACGGTACGCGGCCGGCAGCGGTGCGCTCACCGGATCAGCGCCCGGACCGGGGGCGCCGCTGGGCGCGGGCCGAGGCGTAGAGGCACACCGTGGCGGCGGTGCCCACGTTGAGGGACTCCGCCCGGCCGTGCACGGGCACGGCGACGCGGTGGTCGGCCAGAGCCTTCTCCTCCGACGACAGCCCCCGGGCCTCGTTGCCGAACAGCCACACGGTGGGCCGGGCCAGGTCGTAGGCGGCGGGCACGCCGTCCGCGCCGGCGGCCCGGGCGGCGGAGGCGTCCTGGAGCCGGTCGAGGTCGACGTCCCCGTGGCCGTCGGCGGCCAGCACGCCGCAGCCGGCGGCGCGAGCGGCCCCGAGCAGCGCGGGGAGCTCGGCGCCCACGACCACCGGCAGGTGGAAGAGGGAGCCGGCGGTCGAGCGCACGGTCTTGGGGTTGTAGAGGTCCACGCTGCCGGCGGTGAGCACCACCGCGTCCGCGCCGGCGGCGTCCGCCGCGCGCAGCACGGTGCCGGCGTTGCCCGGGTCCTGCACCCGGGCCAGCACCGCCACGAGGCGCGGCCCGGCGGCGAGCACGTCCTCGAGGTCCGCGTCGAGGGGGCGGCACACGACGACGACGCCCTGCGGGGTCACCGCGTCGCTCATGGCGGCCAGGACATCCCGCGTCACGAGGCGGACGAACACGGACCGGTCCTCGGCCACCCGTTCCAGGAGGGCCGCGATGTCCGGGTGGCGGGCCAGGGCGTCCTCCGTGACGTAGACGGCGTCCGCGCACGGGGACTCCAGGTGCCGGGCGAGGGCCTCGCGGGCGTTCTGGGGGCCCTCGGCCAGGAACAGTCCACGCTTGGAACGCGCGGAGCGCCCGGCCAGTCCCGCGACGTCCCGCACCCGATCGGCTCGGGGGTTGGACATCGGCTGGGCGGCCAGGCGCTCCGTGAGGTTCACAGCTCCGACGGGGTCAGGCTGCGGCTTCGCGCGGCGCGGAGGTGTCCTCCGGCAGGGCGTTCTTGGCGATCTCGACGAGACCGGCGAACGCCTTCTCGTCGTTGACGGCCAGCTCGGCGAGCATGCGGCGGTCGACCTCCACCTCGGCGGCCTTGAGGCCCTGGATGAAGCGGTTGTAGGTCAGGCCGTTGGCGCGGGCCGCGGCGTTGATGCGCTGGATCCACAGCCGGCGGAAGTCGCCCTTGCGCTTCCGGCGGTCGTTGTAGCTGTAGACGAACGAGTGGGTGACCTGCTCCTTCGCCTTGCGGTACAGGCGCGAGCGCTGGCCGCGGTAGCCGGAGGCCTGCTCGAGGATCTCCCGGCGCTTCTTGTGGGCGTTGACCGCCCGCTTCACACGTGCCACGTGTGTACTCCTTCACTTCGGTCCCGGCCGTGCGGCCGGGAGGTCAAATCTGTGCGGGGCGGGGAGACGGGCTCCCCGGTGATGCGGTGGGGACTACTTGCCCAGCATCTTCTTGATGACCTTGGCGTCGCCGGGGGCCACGATCTGGTCGGAGGCCAGGCGACGGGTCAGCCGCGAGGACTTGTGCTCCAGGTAGTGGCGGCGGTTGGCCTGCTGGCGCTTCACCTTGCCGGTACCGGTGAGCTTGAAGCGCTTCTTCGCCCCGCTGTGGGTCTTCATCTTCGGCATGTGGCCGCTCTCCTTGCGTTTCTTCCGGTGGTGGCCACCGGAGGGCACGGCGACGTCCGCCGCACCTCCACGGTGCCCCCTGGGCGCAGCCGGGACCGGCTGCGCGCCACGGGGCGCTGTCAGTTCTGCTCCGCTCGCGCGGAAGGTCGTGCGCCGCTCAGGCCTGGGGCCCGGGCTTGGCGCCCGGCTTGGGGCCGGGCCGGGGAGCCTTGGGCGCCGCGGCCGCCGGCCGGGGTGCCGGAGCCTTCGGTGCCGGTGCCTTCGGTGCCGGCGGCTTCGGGGCCGCCTTCGGCGCCGGGACCTCGACGACCTCGGGCTCGACGACGGGCGCCTCGGCGACCTCCGGCTCGACGACCTCCGGCTCGGGGGCGGCGGGCTGCGCCGACTCCGGGGCCTGCGGGGCCGGTGCCGGCTCCTGGACCTGGGGCTCCGGGGCCGGCTCCTGGACCTGGGGCTCCGGGGCCGACTGCTGCACCGGCTCCTCGGCCTGCCCGGCCCGCTCGCGCAGCTCGGCCGGGAACGCGTCCCCGATCGTCTGGGTCACGGGCGCGGCGGAGGACGTGTCGATCTTGTCCTTCGCCTTGCGCTCGTTCTCGGCCTTCGCCTCGTCGCGCTGCTTCTGGCGGCGCGCCTCGGCCTTGGCCTCGGCCTTGTTCTTCAGCGGGCCCACGACCATCACCATGTTGCGGCCGTCGACCCGGGGGCTCGACTCGACCGCGCCGACCTCCGCGACGTCGTTCGCGAAGCGCTCGAGCAGGCGGACGCCCATCTCGGGGCGCTGCTGCTCGCGACCGCGGAACTGGATCATGGCCTTCACCTTGTCGCCGGCCCCGAGGAACCGCTTGGCGTGGCCGACCTTGGTCTCGTAGTCGTGGGTGTCGATCTTGAGCCGGAACCGGACCTCCTTGAGGACCGTGTTCGTCTGGTTCTTCCGCGACTCCCGGGCCTTGACCGCGGCCTCGTACTTGTACTTGCCGAAGTCCATGAGCTTGGCCACCGGCGGCTTGGCGTTGGGCGCCACCTCGACCAGATCGAGATCCGATTCGCGGGCCAGCCTCAGTGCGTCCTCGACGCGGACGATGCCGACCTGCTCGCCTGCGGGTCCGACGAGACGGACTTCGGGGACTCGGATTCTGTCATTGATACGTGGATCGCTAATGCCGTGCTCCTGATGTTCTGCGTGGTCGCCCGGAGGTTTCCGGGGACCTCATGGTTCGGTCCGGTCCGCAACGACAAAAGCCCCCGCTGCGGTCGGCAAGCGGAGGCTCATCGGTGCGGCACCCGGGGGTAACGCGCTGCGTGACGGAGCGGACGCGGGAGGACCCGGCCGAGCCGTCGTGCGGACGATGTCGTCGCGGACCCGGCGGCCGTGGGCCGGTCGTCCGAGAGGCTCGGGGACCGTGGCCGGCGCGGGTGGGAGTCTCCTCCACTTGCACACTGCCCGCCAGTCTAGCCCATGGGCCGCGGGTTAGGGAACCGTCGGTCGCGCGGGTCTCACTCGTCCTCGGTGCTGTGCAGGGCGCGGCGGGCGGAGAGCAGCTCCGTCTCCGGCCGGGCGGCGACGAAGCGCTCGACCTCGTCCAGGACCTCGACGAGGCGGGCGGCGTCCGCCGCGACCACGGCGGTGCCCACGAGGGCCCGGCGGTGGAGCTCGAGGTGGCCGACCTCCGCGGCGGTCACCGGGAAGCGGCGGCGCAGCTCCGCGACCAGGGGGCGCACCACGGAGCGCTTGCCCTTGAGGGAGTGGACGTCCCCGAGGAGCACGTCGAACTCGATCCACCCGATCCACACGGCGTCTCCGCCTCCTTCCGGCCGGCCCCGGCCTCCTCTGCAGGATAGTCCCGGCGCCGCCCCATCGGTCCGGCCGGACGGTCCGGACCGCGGACGGCGGTGTGGCAGAGTTGGGCCATGACTTCCGAGAACACCTTCCGCTTCGACGACGACGCCGCACGGCCCGGCCAGGAGATCCCGCAGGAGACGGTCAGCGCCGTCGACGAGCAGATGCGCGACATCGCGGAGGTCCCCGCCATCGAGGTCATCACCACCGCGGCCGTGCACCTCATGAGCGCCGCCGCCGTGAAGTGCGGCCTGGCCGCCGGCGAGGACGCCGAGGAGCTCAAGGACCTGGACGAGGCGCGCAAGCTCATCACCGCCCTGGCCGGCTTCGTCACCGCCGCGGCCCCGGAGATCGGTTCCCAGCACGCCGCTCCGCTGCGCGACGGCCTGCGCACCCTGCAGCTCGCGTTCCGGGAGGCCTCGCACTTCCCGGACGCCCCCGGTCAGGGCCCCGGCGAGCGGTTCACCGGCCCGGTCAGCTGAGGCCGCTCGGCGCCGTCGTCGCGGGCTGATCCGGGGTTCCCGGGTCAGCCCGCCGTCGTGAGGCGCAGCTGCATCGAGTCCACGTCCTCGGCGAGGGCCGGCTCCACGCCCAGCCGCGCCTGGAAGCGGGCGACCACGTCGTCCAGCCGCGCCCGGTCGAGACCGGGCCGCAGGGAGAGCACCACGGCCAGCTCGGGGCCGGCCCCGCCGCCCCGGACGACCGTTCCGTCCGCGGCGCGCACGGCCACCCCGTCCCCGGGGGCCGTGCCCACCGCGAGCACCCCGGGCAGGTCCTCGGCGCAGCGCAGGACGGCCGCCTCGACCGCCGGGCTGCGGTAGGAGGGCGTCCAGGGCCTCCCCTGGGCCAGCGCCCACAGGGCCGGGCGGCGCACGACGAACGGCAGGTCCGTGCCGGGGTCCAGGACCAGCAGCGGGGTGCCGTCCTTGACGGCCGCCACGGCCGCCCGGCGGACGTCGGTGGCCACCGGCCGCGCCCCGGCGTGCCAGGCGGCGAGCGCCGCGGTGGAGGTGAACGCCGGCAGCACCTGCCGGCCGTCCGCGGCCCGCAGGGACACGAGCGCCATGTCGGCCTCCTTGTCGGCCACGAGACCGGCCTCGGTCACGGTCGAGGCCGAGACCTCCGCCACGACCGGCACGAACACCCGGGTCCCGGCGAGCGCGGCGACCACGGCGGCCTCGTCCCCCGTCCCGGCACGCAGCTCCCGGAGGGCCCGGAGCACGGCCGGGGCGGCGGCGCCGTCGTCGTCGGGGAAGCGGTGGGTGTGGCTGGTGCCCTCGCCGAGGTTGCGTCCGGCCCAGGCCTGGCCGCCGGTGTCCTCCGTGCCGCCGGCGCCCGCGAGCTGGGCGGCGATGTGCCCCGGCAGGGGCCGCTGCGTCACCGCGCTCCCGGCCGGCCCGCCACGTCGAGGGCCTCCTCGAGGGTGAACCGGCCCGCGTAGAGGGCCTTGCCCACGATCGCGCCCTCGACGCCGGAGGACACGAGGGTGCGCAGGGCCGCGAGGTCGTCGAGGGAGGAGATGCCCCCGGAGGCGACCACGGGCTTGTCGGTGCGGGTCGCGACCTCCTGCAGCAGCTCCAGGTTGGGGCCCTTGAGGGTGCCGTCCTTGGTGACGTCGGTGACCACGTACCGGGCGCAGCCGTGCTCCTCGAGGCGGTCCAAGACCTCCCACAGGTCCCCGCCCTCCTCGGTCCAGCCGCGGGCGGCGAGGACGGTGCCCCGCACGTCGAGGCCCACCGCGATGACGTCGCCGTGCTCGGCGATGACCTTCTGCGTCCACTCGGGGTTCTCGAGGGCCGCGGTGCCCAGGTTGATCCGGGCGGGGTCCAGGGACAGCGCCCGCTCGAGGGAGGCGTCGTCGCGGATGCCGCCGGACATCTCGACCTTCAGCTCGAGCTCGGCCGCGACGCGGCGCAGCACGTCGATGTTGTCGCCGCGGCCGAAGGCGGCGTCGAGGTCCACGAGGTGGATCCACTCGGCGCCGGCCTCCTGCCACGCGAGGGCGGCCTCGAGCGGGTCGCCGTAGCCGGTCTCGGAGCCGGCCTCGCCCTGGACCAGGCGCACGGCCTGGCCGTCCGCGACGTCGACGGCGGGCAGCAGCTGGAGGCGGGGGGTCTCGCTCAGGGACATGGGTTCTCTTCTCTCGGTGCTCGGGTGCTCGGGTGCTCGGGGGCGGACGTGCGGGCGTTCGGGGTCGGCCCGGGGCTCAGCGGCCCTGGAACCAGGCGTACCAGCCGTAGCCGACGAGGGCCGCCGCGACGGCGGCCAGTAGGACGACCGTCCACAGCGGCTTGCGCTGCTGGTGGAACGAGATGGCGCCCCCGGCGACGAACGCCCCGAACACCATGACGACGACGGCGTAGCTCACGCGGCGCCGTCCTGGTTCTCCAGGGTCGGCCGGCCGGCCAGGGCGTTGCCGCCCAGCGGGTCGCCGGCCTTGAGGTGGTCGAGGCGTCCCGTGCGCGGCAGGGTGCCGAGCCAGTTGCGCAGCAGCTGGATGCCGGCCTCGGAGGACTTCTCCGGGTGGAACTGCGTGGCGCACAGGGCCCCGTTCTCCACGGCGGCGATGAAGCGCCCGCCGTGGTCGGACCAGGTGACCTGCGGCGGCCGCATCCTCTGGATGCTCTGCGGGAAGTCCCACTCCTGCACCCCGTAGGAGTGCACGAAGTAGAAGCGCTGGTCCTCGATGCCCCGGAACAGGACGCTGCCCTCGGGCGGCTCGACCGTGTTCCAGCCCATGTGCGGGACGACGTCGGCCTTCAGTCGTTCGACGACGCCGGGCCACTCGCCCATGCCCTCGGTCTCCTGGCCGTGCTCGACCCCGGAGTCGAAGAGGACCTGCAGGCCCACGCAGATGCCCAGCACGGGACGCCCCCCGGCGAGCCGGCGGCCGATCAGCCGCAGACCGTCCACGGAGCGCAGACCGTCCATGACGGCGGCGAACGCGCCGACGCCGGGGACCACGAGGCCGTCGGCGCCCAGCACCGCCTCGGGGTCGGCGCTGAGCACCACGTCCGCGCCGGCGGCCTCGAGGGCGCGCACGGCCGAGCGCACGTTGCCGGCGCCGTAGTCGAGGACCGTGACGGTGGGCCGGTCGGTGCCGTCGGTGCTCACAGGGCCCCCTTCGTGGACGGGATCCCGTGGACCCGGGGATCGGGCTCCACGGCCTGGCGCAGCGCGCGGGCGAGGGCCTTGAACTGGGCCTCGGCGATGTGGTGGGGGTCCCGGCCGGCCAGCAGCGTGACGTGCAGGCAGATCCCGGCGTGGTAGGCCAGGGACTCGAAGACGTGCTGGACCATGGAGCCGGTGAAGTGCCCGCCGATGAGGTGGTACTGCTGGCCCTCCGGCTCGCCGGAGTGCACCACGTAGGGCCGGCCGGAGATGTCGACCACGGCGTTGGCCAGGGCCTCGTCCAGCGGGACGGTGGCCTCGCCGAAGCGGCGGATCCCGGCCTTCTCGCCCAGCGCCTGGCGCAGGGCGTCCCCGAGGACGATCGCGGTGTCCTCGACGGTGTGGTGGACGTCGATGTGGGTGTCCCCGGTCGCCCGGATCCGCATGTCGATCAGCGAGTGCTTCGACAGCGCGGTCAGCATGTGGTCGTAGAACGGCACCGAGGTGTCGATGTCGTTCTCGCCGGTGCCGTCGAGGTCGATCTCGACGGACACCGTGGACTCGCTCGTGCGCCGCTCGAGGGCGGCGCGGCGGGGCGCACGGGTGCCGGTGGTGGTCTGGTCGCTCATTCGGTGGGAACTCCTCGCGGGCGCGGCACGGCCGTCGGCGGGCCGCGGGTGGTCCGGGCCGGGACGCACGGCGGTGCCCCGGGCCCGGTGGTGGTGGTCTGCCTCCATGCTATCCGGGACGGGGGCCACCCCGGCCCGGGGGCCTCAGCCGTCGGAGACGATCCGCTCCATGCTCGCCAGGAACGCGGTGGTCTCCTCCTCGGTGCCGGCGGTGACGCGCAGGTGGCCGGGGATCCCGACGTCCCGGACGAGCACCCCGTGCTCGAGCAGCGACTCCCACACGGCCCGGGAGTCGTCCATGCCGCCGAAGAAGACGAAGTTCGAGTCCGACTCGGCGGGCTCGAGCCCGAGCCGCTCGAGCTCGTCGACGATCCGGTCCCGCTGCATCTTGATGTCCTCCACGTTGGCCAGCAGCGACTCCGAGTGGCGCAGGGCCGCCAGCGCCGTGGCCTGGGTGACGGCCGAGAGGTGGTAGGGCAGCCGGACGAGGCGCACGGCATCGGCGACCTCGGGCGCCGCCGCGAAGTAGCCCAGCCGGGCTCCGGCGAGCGCGAAGGCCTTGCTCATGGTGCGGGAGACGATCAGCCGGGGCCGGTCCTCGAGCAGGGTGAGCGCGGTGGGGGTGCCGCCGTGCGAGAACTCGGCGTACGCCTCGTCGACCACGACCACCGTCCGGAACTCCTCCCCCGCCTCGTACACGGCGGTGACCACGTCCGCGCCCAGCGCCGTTCCGGTCGGGTTGTTGGGCGAGCACAGGAAGACGACGTCCGGGCGGTGCCGGCGCACCTGCTCGGCCGCGGACTCGGCGGAGAGACCGAAGTCCGCCGCGCGCTCTCCGGCGACGAATCCCGTGTGCGTCCCGGAGGCCAGCAGCGGGTACATCGAGTAGGTGGGGACGAAGGTGAGCAGCGTGCGGCCGGGGCCGCCGAAGGCCTGGAGGATCTGCTGCAGTATCTCGTTGGAGCCGTTGGCCGCCCAGAGGTGGGCGGGCCCGAGCCCGTGGCCCAGGTACGCGGCGAGCTCCTCGCGCAGGGCGGTGAACTCCCGGTCCGGGTACCGGTTGAGGGTCCGGGCCGCCTCGGTGACCTCCCGGACGATCGCCGCGTGCACGTCCTCCGGGACCGGATGGGTGTTCTCGTTGGTGTTGAGCGCCACGGCGACGTCCAGTTGCGGGGCGCCGTACGGCGCCCTGCCGCGCAGGTCGTCACGGAGCGGGAGGGCGTTGAGTCGGTCCAGGTTCTGCGTCACCCGGACAGTTTAGTGCTCCGCCGGCACACTCCGGGCCGACGGGGTCCTCGGGTCGGGCGGCTCAGGCGGCGGGGACCTCGAGGAGCTGGCCGGCCACGAGCACCGAGCTGTCCAGGTCGTTGAGCTCCACGATCTCGTCCATGACCTCCCGCGGGTCCCGGTCCGGGTCGGCCGCCACGGCGATCCCCCACAGGCTCTGCCCGGGGAACACGGTGGTCTGCTCGGTCCCGGATCCCGGCACGGGCTCGCTCGTGGCCGTGGCGGTGGAGGGGACGAGGAAGATCACGGCCAGCACGACGAGGGCGGCCGAGCCGGCGAGGACGGGCAGCCCCAGGAACACGAGGCGGCCGCGACGGGTCAGGGTCAGCGGGGTGCGGTCGGCGGAGCGCACGGGGCGCGCCCGCCGCAGCGCGCGGCCGGGGGGCCGGGCGGGACCGGCGGACTCGCGGCGGCGGGCGACGACGGCACTGAGGGTGGCACTGGCACTCATGACATGAACTCCTTGACGTTCCCGCACGGAGCGGGCGATCTCGAACTCCGGTCCGGTCGAGGGCCCCTGCGGGCCTCCATTCGATCGAACATACTTTCGAATACCGATAACCCATGTCTAGCACGTGTCTGCGAATGCTGTCGACACCGGGTAGTACATATGTTTGAAGACACACGGCGTGTCGCCTAGGCTGAGGGCAGGTTCGGGCCTCGGGCCGGCGCGCGCTGCGTATCTCTGCGCCTGCCGACCGGGACCTATCGAACCACCCGGGTCCGACATCGGAACCGGGACCGCGCAGACCGGCCGCACCGGCAGCCGGACGGGAAAGGACGACGCTCCCATGGCCCAGCCCCCCACCCCCGAGGAGCCCCGCACCCGGGGCGCCCGCCCCGGGGCGCGCTCGCGCAGCCGCGGGCTCAGTGTGCGCCAGCGCACCATCCTCGAGGCCATCCAGCGCTCCATCGCCGAGCACGGCTATCCGCCGTCCATGCGGGAGATCGGGGACCTGGTGGGACTGGCCTCGCTCTCGAGCGTCACCCACCAGCTCTCCCAGCTCGAGAAGCTGGGCTATCTGCGCCGCGACCCCAAGCGCCCGCGGGCCATGGAGGTGCTCACCCCCCTGCAGCTGCGCGGCACCGCCGGGGCGGAGTCCGCCGGGCCGTCGCCCGAGGAGGCGGCCCCGGGCGACCGCCCCGCCGGTCCCGCCGCCGTGGCCGAGCTGTCCACCTCGGCGGACGTGACCATGGTGCCCCTGGTCGGCCACATCGCCGCCGGCGGGCCGATCACGGCCGAGCAGGCCGTCGAGGACGTCCTGGCGCTGCCGCGCCAGCTGGTCGGGCACGGCGAGCTGTTCATGCTGCGCGTCAAGGGCGACTCGATGATCGACGCCGCCATCTGCGACGGCGACTGGGTGGTGGTGCGCCGGCAGAGCGCCGCCGACAACGGGGACATCGTGGCGGCCCTGCTCGACGACGAGGCCACGGTCAAGACCTTCCGCCAGCGGGACGGCCACACCTGGCTGCTGCCGCAGAACACGCGCTACGAGCCGATCCTCGGCGACCACGCCACCGTGATGGGCAAGGTCGTCTCGGTGCTCCGCAGCCTCTGAGCCGCCGCACGCCCCGGGCCCCCGCCGCCGGCGGGGGCCCGCTGCCGTCCGGTCCCGCTGCTGTCCGGACCCCGTGCGGGCCCTGCACGGTCCGGAGGGACCCCGGGCGTCCGCCGGGCGTGCTCAGCCCACGGAGAGCCGCTGCAGGGCCCCGAGCACCACCGAGCGGTCCGTGGTGGTCCACAGCGGCGGCAGGGAGTCCCGGAGGAACCCGCCGTAGCGGGCGGTCGCGATCCGGGAGTCCAGGATCGCCACGACGCCCCGGTCACCGCCCGCGCGGATGAGCCGCCCGGCCCCCTGGGCGAGCCGCACGGCCGCGTGCGTCGCGGACACGGCCATGAACCCGTTGCCGCCGGCCCGTTCCGCGGCGCGGCTGCGGGCGCTCGCCAGCGGGTCGTCCGGGCGCGGGAAGGGGATCCGGTCGATCATCACGAGCCGGCACGAGGCCCCCGGGACGTCGACGCCCTGCCACAGGCTCATCGTGCCGAACAGGCTCGTGGACGGGTCGTCGGTGAACTCCTGGACGAGGCCCGCGAGCGAGGACTCCCCCTGGCACAGGATCGGCAGGTCGGTGCGCTCGCGCAGCGCCTCGGCCGCCTCCTCCGCCGCCCGGCGCGAGGAGAAGAGCCCCAGGGCGCCGCCCCGGGAGGCCTCCAGCAGGGCCAGCATCTCGTCCAGCTGGGCCTCCGTGAGCCGGCGGCCGGGCTTCTCCAGGTGCTTGGCGAGGTAGAGGATGCCCTGCTTCGGGTAGTCGAAGGGACTGCCGACGTCGACGCCCTCCCAGCGCGGGGCGCCCTCGCCCCGCAGGCCCAGGGCCCCGGCGGCGGAGTCGAAGGACGAGCCGACGGACAGGGTGGCCGAGGTGAGGACCACGGTGCGCCCGTCGAAGAGGCCCTCCCGCAGGGTGCCGGCCACGCTGAGCGGCGCCACGTGCAGGGTGGCCGGGTCGGTGTCCTCCGCGGGCACGTAGCCGCGGCCGGGCTCCCAGCCGCCCTGCCGGGAGATCCACAGCACCTCGCGGTGCTCCTCGGCGGCGAGGATCCGCTCGGCCAGGTCGAGGACGTCGCTCACTCGGGAGCGTGCCATCTGCCGGCCGGCGTCCCCGTCCTTCTCCCCGGGGCCGGCCTTGGACTCGGTCATCACGGTGCGGGCGGCGTCCCGGATCTGGGCCACCGCCGCCGACTGGGCGTCGTCGAGACCGCGGTGCAGCAGCTCGGCGGGAGCACCCGCCAGGGCGGCCTCGAGGTTTGCGGCCCCCACGGTGAGTGCGTCGGGGCTCGCGGAGGTGTGCTTGCGCGCGGACGCCGCGGCCGAACGCACCAAGGCCGCGGAGAGCTGCCCGGTGACGGCGCCCGTCACCCGGTCCTGGAGCTCGTGGGCCTCGTCGATGACCACGACGTCGTGCTCGGGCAGCACCGTGATGCCCTCGAAGGCGTTGATGGCGAGCAGGGCGTGGTTGGTGATCACGATGTCGGCCTCGCCGGCGCGCTGCTTGGCGAGCTCGGCGAAGCAGTCCTCGACCAGCGGGCAGCTGCGGCCCAGGCACTCCTTCGCCGTGACCGACACCTGGCGCCAGGCGCGGTCGCTGACCCCCGGGAGCACCTCGTCCCGGTCCCCGGTCCCGGTCTCCCGGGCCCACTCCCGCAGGCGCTGGACCTCCTGGCCCAGCCGCCCCGGCTGCTCGGGGGCCTCGGGCTGCGCCGCGCCGGGGTGCGGGGCGGCGTCGGGCAGCGTGAAGAGCGCGCCCGGCTCGTCGTCGGACGGGTAGCCGCCCTCGATCTTGTGCAGGCACGCGTAGTTGCTGCGGCCCTTGAGCAGCGCCACGTCCACGTCGCGCTCGAGCTCGCCCTCGAGCGCCGCCAGCAGGCGCGGCACGTCCCGGCCCACGATCTGGGACTGCAGGGCGAGCGTGGCCGTGGCCACGACCACGGGCTTGTCCGCGCGCTGGGCGTGCTCGACGAGCGGGGCCAGGTAGGCGAGGGACTTCCCGGTGCCGGTCCCCGCCTGGACCAGCAGGTGCCGGCCCCGGTCCAGGGCCTCGGCGACCTTGGCGGTCATCAGCCGCTGACCGTCCCGGACCTGCCCGCCCATCGCCGTCACGGCGGTGTCCAGCAGGTTCAGGGAGTCCTTGGCCCCGGGCAGGGTCTCCGGGCGCACGGCCGGGACGTCGTGCCCGGACTCGTCCACGAAGGCGGCGGCCACGCGCTCAGGCGCTCTCGGCGCCGAAGCCGGGAGCGTGCTCGGGGGCGAACTCCGCGAGCTCGGCCGCGAGGTCCTCGCGGACCTTCACGAGCAGGTGGGTGCCCTCGGGCAGGTGCTCGGTGCGGAGGATCTCCGCGTCCCAGTCGTGCAGCCGGCTGACCACGTCGCCGCGCTGGTACGGGATCACCAGGTCCAGGACCGTCTCGGGGCGCGGGATGGACTCGCTGATCCGCTGTCGCAGCTCGTCGATGCCCTCCCCCGTGCGGGCCGAGACCACCACCACGTTGCGCTCGCGCTGCTTCATCCGCTCGACCACGAACGGGTCCGCGGCGTCCACCTTGTTCAGCACGATGATCTCGGGGATGTTCTGGGCGTCGATGTCCGTGAAGACCTGGCGCACCGCGCGGATCTGCCCCTCCGGGTCCGGGTGGGAGGCGTCCACCACGTGCAGGATGAGGTCGGAGTCGGCGACCTCCTCCAGGGTCGAGCGGAACGCCTCGACGAGCTGGGTGGGCAGCGAGCGGACGAAGCCGACCGTGTCAGAGAGCGTGTAGCCGATGCCGTCCGGGGTCTGCGCGCGGCGGACGGTGGGGTCCAGGGTGGCGAACAGGGCGTTCTCCACGAGCACCCCCGCGTCCGTGAGCCGGTTCAGCAGCGAGGACTTGCCCGCGTTGGTGTAGCCGGCGATCGCCACCGAGGGCACGGAGTGGCGGCGGCGGTTGAGCCGCTTGGTCTCGCGCGCCGGCTTCATCGCGGCGATCTCGCGCCGCAGCTTGGCCATGCGGGTGCGGATGCGCCGGCGGTCCAGCTCGATCTTGGTCTCACCGGGGCCGCGGGAGCCGATGCCCTCACCGGCCGCGGCGCGACCGCCGGCCTGGCGGGACAGGGACTCGCCCCAGCCGCGCAGGCGCGGGAGCAGGTACTCGAGCTGGGCGAGCTCGACCTGGGCCTTGCCCTCCTTCGACTTGGCGTGCTGGGCGAAGATGTCGAGGATCAGGCCCGTGCGGTCGATGACCTTGACCTTCACGACGTCCTCCAGCCCGCGCCGCTGCGAGGGGGCGAGCTCGGAGTCGACGACGACGGTGTCCGCGCCGGTCGCGGCGACGATGTCCCGCAGCTCCTTGGCCTTGCCCGAGCCCAGGTACGTGGCCGGGTCCGGCTTGAGCCGGCGCTGGACGATGCCGTCGAGCACCTCGGAGCCGGCGGTCTCGGCGAGCGCGGCCAGTTCGCGCAGGGAGTTCTCGGCCTCCGCGAGCGTGCCCTCCGTCCACAGTCCGGCGAGCACCACCCGCTCGAGGCGCAGCTGGCGGTACTCGAGCTCGGTGACGTCCTCGAGCTCCGTGGACAGGCCCGCCACGCGGCGCAGGGCGCGGCGCTCCTCGAGGTCCTGCTGGTCGCCGTCGTGGACGCTGTGCCCGTCCTCGGCGTCGGCGAGCTCGCGGGCCCGGCCGGAGAGCCGGCCCGGCGCGGTGGAGTCGCCCTCGGGGGCGGTGTCCTGCCCGGCGGCCTGCTCCCGGGCACGGGCCCGGGAGAGCACGCGCTCGACGACGTCCTCCAGGTCCTGCCGGCTCAGGCCGTTCTCGGGCTCCGCGGCGGCGCGGGGCTCGGCAGGGGTTTCACGGGGGTGGGTCATGGTTCCTTTCGGACGGGATGCTGATCGGTACATTCTAGTGCCGGAACCGGACATCCGGGCGGCGGGGCGGGTCCTCCCGCGGCCGGGCGGGGTCGGTAGCATGGGGCGCTATGGCACCGCGTCCCGACTCCCCCGATCCCGTGGCCGGCCCGGCGACCCCGAACCCGGGCACCGAGCACTACTTCTCCGAGGACCCCTCGGTCCCCGAGGTGCGGCGGTCCGTGGTGGTGGCCCTCCGGGGGCGGGAGGTCGCGCTGCAGACCGCCAACGGGGTGTTCAGCCCGCGGGGCCTCGACAGGGGAACGTCCGTGCTGCTGGGAAATGTTCCCGACCCCGCCGGCACGGAGCTCCTGGACATCGGCTGCGGCTGGGGTCCGATCGCCCTGAGCCTGGCCGCCGCCGCCCCGCAGGCCCGGGTCACCGCGGTGGACGTGAACGAGCGCTCGCTGGGGCTCACCCGGGACAACGCCGCCGCCCTGGGCCTGACCACGGTGGAGGCGATGCTCCCCGAGCAGGTGCCCGCCGAGCGGCGGTTCGACACCATCTGGTCGAACCCGCCCATCCGGATCGGCAAGCAGCAGCTGCACGAGCTGCTCCTGCAGTGGCTGCCGCGGCTGGCCGACGGCGGCACGGCGTGGCTGGTGGTGCAGAAGAACCTCGGTGCGGACTCGCTGCAGAAGTGGTTGGGCACCGCGCTGGGCGACGGCTTCGGGGTCTCCCGGCACGCCACCGACAAGGGCTTCCGCGTCCTGCTCGTCGAGCGCCGGAGCTGAGCGCCGCGGGGCCGAGCGACCGGGGCTGATCGACCGAGGCCGATCGACCGGGGTCGAGCCGCCGGGACCGGACGGCCGCGCCGCGGACCTAGAGGAAGGTGCCCTCGGCCACCAGTTCGGCGGGCCCGGCCAGCACCACGTGCTCCGCGCCGTCGGGCGCGGGGACGAACGTCACCGAGACGGTCCCACCGGGCACCTGCACGAGCCACTGGTCGGGGGCCGCGGCACCGCCCCAGAAGCGGGTCGCGGCCGCGGCGGCGCACGCTCCGGTCCCGCAGGACTGCGTCTCGCCGACGCCGCGCTCGTGCACGCGCATCCGCACGCGGCCCACGCCGTCGTCGTCGCCGTCGGCGGGGACCACGAACTCGACGTTGGTCCCGTCCGCGGGCTCCGGGCGCACGACGGGAGCGGTGTGCAGGCCGAGCTGGTCGAGCTTCTCCCCCTCCGCGAGCGCCACCACGGTGTGCGGATTGCCCATGCCGATGGACAGCGCCGGGCGGGTCACCGTGAGCCCCTCGGCCGTCACGACGGCGTCCGAGCCGCGGGACCGCGCCGCGTCCCCGTCGAGGAAGGTCCACGGGCCCATGTCCACGGCGTAGCCGGAGTCGGTGCGGGCCACGGTCTTCACCCCGGCACGGGTGCCGATGCGCAGCACCTCCCCCTCGGGGACCTCGGCGAGGCCCCGCCGGAGCAGGTAGTGCACGAAGACCCGGACCCCGTTGCCGCACATCTCGGCGACGGAGCCGTCGTTGTTGCGGTAGTCCATGAACCACTCGGCGTCCGGGGCGGCCGCCAGGACGGCCCGCCCCTCCGGGATCGCCTCGGAGCGCACGGCGCGGATCAGCCCGTCGCCCCCGATGCCGCGGTGGCGGTCGCACACCAGGGTGACCAGCTCCGCGTCCAGCGCGAGCTCCGCGTGCGGGTCGGTCAGCAGCACGAAGTCGTTGCCCGTGCCGTGGCCCTTGGTGAAGGCGTGGCCCCGGAGTTCCCCCCAGGGGCCGGCATCGGTGCCCAGCGCCGTGCCGGCGGCGGGACGGGTGTCCGGGGACGGGTGGGGGCGGGTCTGGGCGGAAGTCACCCGACCATGATACGCGGCCCCGGACGCGGACCCGCGGCCCGGTGCGCGGATCAGTCCTCGGCCGCGACCCGGTCGACGACGTCCGCCGCGCGCTGCACGAGCCCGGGCGCGGACGGGTCCAGCCAGTGCACACGGGGGTCGGCGCGGAACCAGGTCCGCTGGCGGCGCGCGAAGCGGCGGGTGGCCGCCACGGTGGCCTCGCCCGCCTCCGCCACGGTGGCGCGGCCGTCCACCACGTCCAGGAACTGCCCGTAGCCCAGGGCCCGGGAGGCCGTGCGCCCCTCGCGCAGCCCGCGGGCGGCCAGATGACGCACCTCGGCCTCCAGGCCGGCCTCGACCATGGCCCCGACCCGGCGGGCGAGCCGGTCGTGCAGCACGGGGCGCTCGACGTCGAGACCGATCTGCACGGTGGGCTCCACGTGCTCGCGGCGGGGCATGAACGAGGTGAACGGGCGGCCGGTGAGCTCCCACACCTCCAGGGCGCGCACGAGCCGGCGCTCGTCCTGGAGCCGGGAGGCGGACTCGGGGTCGACCTGCCGCAGCCGCTCCCGCAGCGCACCGGGGCCCCGCTGAGCGAGCTCGCCCTCGATCCGGGCCCGCACCGCGGGGTCGGTGCCGGGCAGCTCGAGCACGTCCAGGGCGGCGCGCACGTAGAGCCCCGAGCCGCCCACCAGCACGGGGACCCGGCCGCGGGAGCGGATCTGCGCGAAGCACGCCCGCGCCGCGCGCTGGAAGTCCGCGACCGAGGCCTCCTCGGTGACGTCGAGGACGTCCAGGAGGTGGTGGGGCACCCCGCGCCGCTCCTCCGCGGTCGCCTTGGCGGTGCCGATGTCCATCCCGCGGTAGAACTGCATGGAGTCGGCGTTGACCACCTCCCCGCCCAGCCGCAGGGCGAGCTCCACGCCCAGCGCGGTCTTGCCGGTGCCCGTCGGCCCGACGACCGCGACGACCGGCAGGTCCCGGCCGGTCACCGGACGGGCAGACCCGGCATGCCCAGGCTCACGGGCCCGGGGCCGGCGGCTCCCGGACCGGCGGGGACGCCGCAGGACGCGGCCTGGCGGCGGTCCCAGGCGTCGCCGGCCCGCGAGCGCCGCAGCGCGTAGTCCTGCGGGGAGCGGGGGTCGGCGACCAGGTGGTAGGCGGCGGCGCCGGTCACGACGACCGTCACGAGGTCGCCGGGCCGCGGGACCTCGGCGCCCTCGGGGACGGAGAAGTGCACGAGCCGCTGGTCCCGCGCCCGGCCCGAGAGCCGGTGCGTCTGCTCGGACTTCTTGCCGGCCTCCGCGGTGACGAGCAGCTCGACCTGCCGGCCGACGACCGCCCGGTTCTCCTCCGCCGCGATCCGGTCCTGCAGGGCCACGAGGCGCTCGAAGCGCTCCTGCACCACGGCCTTCGGCACCTGGTCCGCCATCTCCCCCGCGGGGGTGCCGGGCCGGACGGAGTACTGGAACGTGTATGCCGAGGAGAAGCGGGAGGCGGCCACGACGTCGAGGGTCGCCTGGAAGTCCTCCTCGGTCTCCCCGGGGAAGCCGACGATGATGTCCGTGGTGATCGCGGCCTCCGGGATCCGCTCGCGCACGGTGTCGAGGATACCGAGGAAGCGCTGGGAGCGGTAGGAGCGCCGCATGAGCTTCAGGATCCGGTCGGAGCCGGACTGCAGGGGCATGTGCAGCTGCGGCATGACGTTCGGCGTCTCCGCCATGGCGTCGATGACGTCGTCGGTGAACGCGGCGGGGTGCGGGCTCGTGAAGCGCACGCGCTCCAGGCCCTCGATCTGCCCGCAGGCCCGCAGCAGCTTCGCGAACGCGCCCCGGTCCCCGAACTCCACGCCGTAGGAGTTCACGTTCTGGCCCAGCAGCGTCACCTCGACGGCGCCGTCGTCGACGAGCG
Source organism: Kocuria sp. NPDC057446 (assembly GCF_042802875.1). Classification (NCBI taxonomy): domain Bacteria; kingdom Bacillati; phylum Actinomycetota; class Actinomycetes; order Micrococcales; family Micrococcaceae; genus Kocuria; species Kocuria sp. NPDC057446. The sequence goes on from NZ_JBHVDI010000035.1 coordinate 24,554, forward strand.
CCTGCACCTCGGCCAGCACCTCTCCGGGCCGGCGGTCCTTCTCCTTCCCGCGCAGGGACGGGACGATGCAAAAGGTGCAGGTGTTGTTGCAGCCCACGGAGATCGACACCCACCCGGAGTAAGCGCTGTCCCGCTTGGTGGGCAGCGTCGAGGGAAAGACCTCGAGCGCGTCGAGGATCTCCAGCTGCGCCTCGGCGTTGTGCCGCGAGCGCTCGAGCAGGGCGGGCAGGGAGCCGATGTTGTGCGTGCCGAAGACGACGTCCACCCACGGCGCCTTCTCGAGGATCGTGTCCTGGTCCTTCTGCGCGAGGCAGCCGCCGACGGCGATCTGCAGGTCCTTGTTGCGCTTCTTGGCGGGCACGAGCTGGCCGAGGTTGCCGTAGAGCTTGTTGTCGGCGTTCTCGCGCACGGCGCACGTGTTGAAGACCACGAGGTCCGGCTCGCCGCCGTCGGCGGGGACGTAGCCGGCGGACTCGAGCAGACCCGTGATCCGCTCGGAGTCGTGGACGTTCATCTGGCACCCGAACGTGCGCACCTCGTAGGAGCGTGGGTCGGCGGCGGACGCGGTCGGGTCCGGGGAGAGGGCTGCGGGGGTCGACATCACCGGTCAATTGTACGGTGCGGCGGCGGCACCCGTCCCGCTCACGGGCTCTCCGGGTGCTCCTCGCCGAACTCGTCGTCCGGCACCGCGGTCCCGGCCCGCGCCTCGAGCTCCTCCTTCACCACGGCGAAGGCCAGCCCGGGCGGATAGCCCTTGCGCCCGAGCATTCCGACCAGCCGCCGCACGGCCTTGTCCCGCGCGGCGCGGTCGGTGAGCTCCGCCCCGGCCGGGAGCTTGCGGCGCACCAGCTCGGCGGCGTCCGCCCGCTCGTCCTCGTCGGTGCGCTGCTCGAGGGCCGACTCGGCGATCTCCCCGGTGACGCCGCGGGTGGCCAGCTCCCGCCGGATCGCGGTACGGGAGAGCTTGCGGGAGCTCGCCCGGGAACGGACGTAGAGCTCCGCGAACTGGGCGTCGTCGACGAGGTCGACCTCCTCGAACCGGTCCAGCACCTCCCGGGTGACGTCCTCGGGGACGTTGCGGTCGGCGAGCTTGTCCTCGAGCTGCTTGCGGCTCTTCGCCGACGCGGTGAGCTGGCGCAGGACGATCGCCCGGGCCACCTCCCGGGCGTCCGGCTCGGGGTCCTGCGCCGGGGACGACGCCGCCGCCGGGCCCTCCGGCCCGCGGTGGCGGGCGGAGGACCGGCGGCGCCGTCGGTCGTACGGGCTCTCGGTCACGGACCCGCTCAGAAGGCCGGGCCGGCGACCTCGGTGGGCAGCCCGGCCACGGGCTGCTCCTCCGCGGTCTCCTCGGCTGCCTCCGGCTCCTCGACGACCCCGAGCTTCACGAGGATCCGGCGCTCGATCTCCTCGGCCAGTTCCGGGTTGTCCTTGAGGAACCGGCGCGAGTTCTCCTTGCCCTGACCGAGCTGGTCGCCCTCGTAGGTGAACCATGCCCCGGACTTCTTCACGATGCCGTGCTCCACGCCCATGTCGATGAGCCCGCCCTCGGTGGAGATGCCCTCCCCGTAGAGGATGTCGAACTCGGCCTGCTTGAAGGGCGGGGCCATCTTGTTCTTGACGATCTTGGCGCGGGTGCGGTTGCCCACCGGGTTGGCCCCGTCCTTGAGGGTCTCGATGCGGCGCACGTCCACGCGGACCGAGGCGTAGAACTTCAGCGCCTTGCCGCCCGTGGTGGTCTCGGGGCTGCCGAAGAACACGCCGATCTTCTCGCGCAGCTGGTTGATGAAGATCGCGGTGGTGTTCGAGTGCGAGAGCCGGCCGGTGATCTTGCGCAGCGCCTGGCTCATGAGGCGCGCCTGCAGACCCACGTGGCTGTCGCCCATCTCGCCCTCGATCTCGGCCTTGGGCACCAGGGCCGCCACCGAGTCGATGACGATGATGTCGATGGACCCGGAGCCCACCAGCATGTCCATGATCTCCAGGGCCTGCTCGCCGGTGTCCGGCTGCGAGACCAGCAGGCTGTCCGTGTCCACGCCGAGCTTCTCGGCGTAGGACGGGTCGAGGGCGTGCTCGGCGTCGATGAAGGCGGCGATCCCGCCGGCCTTCTGCACGTTGGCCACCGCGTGCAGGGCCACGGTCGTCTTGCCGGAGGACTCCGGGCCGTAGATCTCCACGACGCGCCCGCGCGGGAACCCGCCGATGCCCAGTGCGACGTCCATCGCGATGGATCCGGTGGGGATGGTCTCGATCTTGGTCGCCGGGCGGTCGCCCAGGCGCATGACCGATCCCTTGCCGTAGTTCTTGTCGATCTGCGCGAGGACGGTCTCGAGGGCCTTCTCGCGGTCGCTGCCGAACTGCTGGTCGGCGCTCTGTTTGTTGCTGCCCTTGGCTGCCATGGTCCACCTCGTGTTCGGGGGGTTCCGCCGGTGCGGCCGGAAACCGTTGCTGCTGGTCTTTTCGTGTTCCACGGTATCGCCGGGGTCGGACACCGTAAGGCTTCGCGCGGGGTCTGGGGAGGGGCGGGAACCGCGACCCCAGGGCGGGCCGGGCTGTGCAGTCCGCCCCGCGCTTCGAATATACCTTCGAAGCGGGCCCGGGTCCACGGGCACGCCGGCAGACGGGTGAACGTCAGCCGCGGGGCGGGCGGTCCGCGCCCCACCAGCGGGACTCGGGGACGTCCTGGGCCCGGCAGAGGGCGAACCACACGGTCCGCGGGTCGACGCCCGCCTCGAGGGCCTCGGCGGCCGTGCGGTGGCCGAGCTCGCCGAGCACCAGGTCGCGGGCCAGGACCGTGCTGTAGCCCGCGCCGAACTCGTCGGCCATGAGCTGCCAGAAGCTGCTCAGCCTCATCCGGGTCCTCCTTCGTCGTCCCGCCGCCCGGCGGTCGTGCCGGGGACGGTGCCCGTCCATCCTGCCATCCGCGCGTCCGGGTGCGCACAGGCCGGAGGGCCCGCCGGTCCGGAGAC
>NZ_JBHVDI010000036.1:0-4429 GCF_042802875.1 Kocuria sp. NPDC057446
ACCCGGCTCACCGCATGGCTGAAGAGCCGCGACTGCCGTAACAGCGCGTCCGTGGCCCAAGCAGCCGTCGAGGCTGCCGCTGCCCAGCACACGAGTCTTCCGACCCAGTCGGTGGGATGCGCCCTGGTGGCGAAACTGGCGGCAGCGATCTCGGCTGTCAACGACGATCGATGCGGAACTCGTCGAGGTTGACCGCGAGATCACCGACCGGTTCCAGCAGCACGAGAGCGCCGAGGTCTTGCTGAGCATGCCCGGTTTCGGGCCCGTGCCGGCGGCGACCTTCCTGGCCAACATCGGAGGCAACCTCGACGGGTTCGACACCGTCGACCGGCTCGCCTGCGTGGCCGGGCTCGCCCCGGTCCCACGCAACTCCGGGGGCATCAGCGGCAACCTGCACCGGCCCCGCCGCTTCAATCGACGGCTGTTGCGCACCTGCTATCCCGCTGCTCTCTCGAGCCTGAAGAACAGCCCGGCGTCCCGGATTTTCTATGATCGGAAAAGGGGCGAGGGCAAGTCCCACAAACAAGCGCTCATCGCCCTCGCACGTCGCCGCCTCAACGTCATCTGGGCCATGCTCCGGGACCACAGTCCATACCGAGAACCAGTCCCGGCCCCAGCACTCCTGGCTGCTTGACAACTGCATTGAGATTCCCAGTGCCCGGGCTCGAGTCGCTCCAGCACGTGGGCGGGTGGGCGCTGATCATCCGCACCGGCAACCCGAATCGGGCGCGGCGCCGGGACGGGTGGCGATGGGCCTTCCGGTACGTGCGCCCGGTCCGCAGGCAGGACCGTTGTCCCCGGGCCAGTGGCGGGAGCTGGTGGCGGTAGACGGCGCGGTAGTTCGTCTCGTGCGCCAGATGGCGTTCTCGCTGGCCCGGAAAGGTGGCCGGCAGGGCCCGGGCGATCTCGGAGGGACTCCAGTACTCGGCCAGCCGCGCAGCGACCCACGAGCCCAGCTGTGGGTCGGCTTCGATCTTGAGCCGAGGGTGGCGCCGCCGGCGTTGCGGGGCGAGCTGTTCGGCGGTGAAGGGTCGGTAGGCGGAGAGACCGCCGCGGTTGCGGCGCACCTCGCGGGAGATCGTCGAGGGGGGCCGGCCCAGCAACGCAGCGATCGTTCGGAGACTGGCGCCCGCCCGGAACTCGTCGGCGATCACCAGCCGCTCCTCCTGGGAGAGGAACCGGGCGGAGATCGGTTGCGGGGTCGGGGTCAGTGGCTCGAAGACGACCACGGTGCCGTCGGTGCGGGCCACCCGGTAGCCGTTCTTCCAGTTGTTCGCCGAGCTGGGGCTGATCCCCAGTTCACGGGCCGCGGCGGCCACGGACCAGCCCTGCCCGATCATCTTCAGGAACTGTTCCCTCTTGGCCGACATCGGACGCCGCCCAACGCGGCGATCATGTCCTTTCAATGGTGCTGTCATGGCCTAACTTGCGGTCAGGTGTTGCGACCATGACGAGAAAGCACCCCGTCGTTGACAAACTGATTGAACGCTTGGCAGCTTGGAACCTTGGGTCATGGCAAATCATCCTTCGGCCGCAATGCTGTTGAGGGAAGGCGACCGGGAAAAGCTGAGCCGGCCGGTGCCTTTGAGGACTGTCCTGGCGGAAAAGGCCAAGCAGGTGCGGATCGTACTGCTGTCGCCGAGGGCGTCTCCAACACCGAAAAGGTCGGGGTCACCCGCACCATGGTCATCGCCTGGCGGGTTCGCTCCACCGAGGCCGGCATCGCCGAGGGTCCCAGACCACACTCGTCGGTGAAGGACCAAACAAGTTATGAACTGGGGCGACAGTTTGAGATTACTGAATCATGGGGAATCACTTATCCTATTTGCGCAGTCGGGTCTGATTCACCGGCTGATCCCCAAAGGCATGGAAGTGCCGATTTGCTCTACCGGGCGTTTTTCCAGCTCCACGCCAGCCAACTTGAGTCTTAGCAAACTGGGCAAATAGAGACTGGCAATGAGAAACACCAAAGACCCAAACGTTAAAGTGCCATGATAGGCGGGTTGCAGTTCGGGGAAGGGGTCGCCCCAGAAGAAGCACAATTGGGCCAAGACGAATATGGCGAAAGCAAGTACGCCAATCAGCAGTGGCCCACCTTTCCGTGCTATTCGATCGGCCTCCATGCGCTTAAGCCGTTCCTCGATACGTTCAGCGGCCAGCCGAGCTTTGTCGCGTTCCCTGTCAATATCGCAGGACTTTTTGAAATCCTTCAGCGCCAGATGCATGTATGCGTTGTCCGGAGTGGCATCCATACCGTCAAATAGTTTCGCGTAGGCATATCCCCGAGAATAGAGCAACGCGCTTTTTTCGGACCTGCCGAGAATTTTAGAACCCTGCCGAGTCTCAGATGCATCCATCCCTCGACCGAAGAAATCGATGGCCCTAGTGTAGTTGACTTCAGGATCTTCGCCCGCGTCGCCCATGGCCGCATAGGTTTCCCCCAGGCCAATTAAGGTTTCAACATTTCGAGTGGACAGTGCCATATTTTTCTTATAACAGCTCTCCGCTTCCGCCCTATCCCCTAAATGTAATAGACATTCCGCAAGGTTGCTGCGAGCTCTTAAATTTTCCGGCTCCAGGGCAATTGCTCGTCGAAAACGGGATGCTGCTTCGTCGAATCTTTGCTGACTTGCGCGAAGCACGCCCATGTTCTGCTCAAAAGTTATGTCATTTTTGGCGTATGGAGCCACACGGTTCAACCATTGTTCGGCCGCATCATTGTCGCCGAGAGTGAGCAGGGTCTCTGCCACCGCAATCTGGTCCTTGATTGCTATCGCACTACCCGGAGCATGCGACACTCGCTCTCGGAGGACCTCCTGCGCCCGGCGCATCGCTCCATGACTCCGCCAGTATCCGTCGGGCCGTTCCATATGATCACGGTCGCGCATTTCTTTGAACACAACCGCCGATGCGCATAACGCCACGAGGTTGTTCGGATCGTATTCCAGAGATCTCTGTATGTAAGTCGCCCCTAGGTCGAATTTTTGAAGGTCTGAGGCAATCACACCCATATATGCATAGGTTTCCGACGCTGACAAATCATACATGTAATCAAAAACGCCGAGATCATGCTGTCTTCCCACGACTTCGTGCAATTGCAGAACTTGTGCCCATTCCCCACGCGCCTCTCCATATTTGAACTGTTTCTCCAGCACCCATGCCGCATTGTGTCTACAATGCACGTATATTTGATCGTTTTCGCGTCGGGGGCATGCTCGGTACTGCGCAAGCGCCTCAACATATCGCCCCTCATCTGAAAGTGCATTACCCCAGGCGAACCGAGCCCGGGACTCCTGGCTCGTACCAATAGCCCTGTGGAAAATTTCCTTCGCTTCACTCCAGCGCCCAGCTTGGGCCAGGGCTTCCCCCAAACGCACTTCTCGTTCAAGTCGCAGATCAGCGGTTGACGACCTAACAGCGACGCGATAGCAGTCAATTGCCGACCCCAATGATCTTGTTCCGTACAAAAATATCCAGCCTTTTTGTTCGGACGCCACCCCAATGTCACGAAGTTTGCCAGCTTCCTCAAGGGCATCAGAATATCTACCCAAACGCTGGTATAGCGCGATCAAGCCTAAGCGGAGGTCGTCGTTGCTGTCGCCGTCAAGGGCCGATACATACTCGTCGACAGCGGCATGAGAGTCACCTACGCGAAGGTGGTATTCACTTAGTCTTTGCACCATCCTTGCTTGCTGATACGGATTGGTTTCCTGCGTCACGGCTGCCTTGTATGCTGAAAGTGCTTCTGCATGCCGTCCCACTATCTCAAGCGCACGTCCGTAATCCGCAGTGCAGTTAGAGTCTTTTCCTATCAAGGACCGGAAAATTCGAAGTGCTTCGGCTGTCCTCCCCATAAACATCTGCAGGTCGGCAAGGTGTCGTTGTATCGCCGGGGAGTCTGGTTGGAGTTGTACTGCGGCCTCGTACTGGGCCAGCGCCTCCTCCACCCGACCCAGCTCACGCAACCGATCCCCCAGACCGCGCCGGTAGGCCACCTGGCCGGCAACATTCTCAATACTCCCCGCGCGCGCGATCGCCTCCTCCACCCGACCCAGCTGGACCAACAAGTTGATCAGGTCTCGCTGCATCCATGCAGAGTCGGGTTGGAGTTGTACTGCGGCCTCGTACTGGGCCAGCGCTTCCTCCACCCGACCCAGCTCACGCAACCGATCCCCCACCCGGTCGTGGGCATACGCCTTCTCGTACCCGGAAGGCAGCAGGTCAATCCCCCGAAGCGCTTCCCGGAGTCCTTCCTCGATACGGCCGAGATCGAACAAGACCTCCATCCGTTTCTCGCTCACGGACGCGTCATCGGGGTCCAGCCCACTCGCAGCCTCGTACTGGGCCAGCGCCTCCTCCACCCGACCCAGCTCACGCAACCGATCCCCCAGACCGCGCCGGTAGGCCACCTGGCCGGCAACATTCTCAA
>NZ_JBHVDI010000036.1:4524-20608 GCF_042802875.1 Kocuria sp. NPDC057446
ACGCAACCGATCCCCCAGACCGCGCCGGTAGGCCACCTGGCCGGCAACATTCTCAATACTCCCCGCGCGCGCGATCGCCTCCTCCACCCGACCCAGCTCCACCAGCGTCTCGGCCACCGCACGCGAGGACGCCTCCTCCTCAGGAACCAACCCGGTCACGGCCTCGTACTGGGCCAGCGCCTCCTCCACCCGACCCAGCTCACGCAACCGATCCCCCAGACCGCGCCGGTAGGCCACCTGGCCGGCAACATTCTCAATACTCCCCGCGCGCGCGATCGCCTCCTCCACCCGACCCAGCTCCACCAATCGCCTTGCTAACAGGGAGTGGGCCTCCACATAGCTAGGATCCGACGCGGTCGCCGCTTCATACTCCACCAGCGCTTCCTGTTTTCGGCCCAACAGCCACAAAGCGAGGCCCTTGTATCTATGTGATTTCGCATTATCGTTGTAGTGTAGTGATTGATTAAATGAGCCCAACGCATCGGTCAGTCGATTAAAGATTCCCCGTGTAAGGCCATGCAAAAGCCACGCACTAGAAGAATCCGGAAAATTTTTCACGATATCGTCCGCCACGTTGAATGCTTCCTGCCACCTACCTATTTTAAACAGTTCGTTCCCCTCGGCCACTTGCTGATCCAGCGACCTATCACCATCTTCTTGCATGATTTTTTCATTTTTTATGTTGACCATAATCCAACCACTTTTTGCTTGCCACACTAGTTCGGCATCAAAGAAGTTACGTGCACCGCTCCTTAGCGGATGTGGACGGCGGGCTGTGGCGATGGGTTTTTCACATCCAACACACGTTTTACACCCGTACTCGCCGTGCACTGCAGTTCCGTGCCCGTATCGTTAGGTACGTAGTCATGTTTCATGGGCGTCCGAGTATGCGGTAGGTTGCATCTCTCTCGATCTATCGTGACGTTGCAAGGCATCTCGACGCATGGCAGTTTATTAGATGTCAGCGCTGACTTCGGGGAAGACAAATGCAGTCCAAATCAGACGGATGTTAGCGACATTTACCAAACTTGGATATTTATTGACAGATACAAGGTAATCGGATCAAGCTCGCAGTTGCATGCAATTTATGTAGGTTATAGATGACCATAATCTTCTTCGTCTTCCCGCACCCCGCGCTATTGTCCTACCTGAAAATCTGACCGAAAAAACGCTTGTGCTTGCGCGGCGGTGACGAAAGTTAGATAACGGATCTGGATCGGCCCCTATTGGATGCGATCCTCTGTTTGCATCTCTGCAGTTTCAATCGACTGTGGGTGGCGTGGTTCGCCCGGGGCATAGAGCAGACGAATCCGGAGGAACGGGCATAAGCGGAGCAGACGTTCATCTTCTACGACGAGTAGGGTGACCGATAACATCTGCCCATTTGCGCTTTTCTCGACAACACCCTCCCCGGATAAATACGCGAAGGCGTGAACGTTGACACAGTGGTGGCCGAGCATGCCTTGACTGTGACTCGTAAGCGGCCAGATGGGCCAGCCGTCGGCACGAGGACGAGCATTGCTCTTCACCCCATCATCAGTGACCGGTGAACCCAGCGAGGGGAGTGTAGTACTGCTCATAGTGGTCGATCATGATCCGCCCTACGTCTGGCGAACTGGCTACGATCCACTGGCCTCAACTCACACTGACGCAGGGTCCGGCAACATGCGGCACGCCGTTGCTCGACGATGGTCCCAAGAGAAAGGCTGGGTCCGCGGCCACGTGACCACCAGTAACGGGACGGTCATGCGCCCGCGCCTACGGTGCACTCGAGGACGGCCGACCCGGGCCGGTGTAGCGGGACACCGCAAGAGGTGCCGGCGGAGCCTGCGGGTGCGGCCATGGGGCCAGGGGCAAGAGGTCGGCGGTGCGCCCACTCGGTGCCTGACGGAGGGAAAGGAGCGACCGGTGAGCACGAGCACCCCGCGTGAGGATCAGGGGCCCACGGCCGTGAGCCCGGGGAGGGCGCCGGCCAGCGGCAACGGCAGGACCGGAGAGAACGGCGAGCCTGCGGCTCTCCGGCCGACCAACCGCCCGTGGCGGGAGCAGGCCCTCACCCGGGGCGCGGAACTTAGAACGCTGCTCGACTGGTACCGCGCGAGCGAAGACCCCTCCCACAGAGACCTGAGCTGTCATCTCGACCAGGCGATCGAGCGTCATCTGGAGGAAGCAACCGAGGCGGCGAAAGGACTGTCCTGGTGGCGTCCCGTCCGCAACGTCACCACCATGGAGCGCGTCACGAGTAATCTCGATGCGGCCGAGGTCGCGCTGTTGCGCCGGGCGCCGAAGGAGTACCTGGGCGGTCAGATCAGCCACATCCTGGCGCACGTCCAGTTCCACCTGCGCAAGAACGACCCCCGCCGGCTGCGGGTCGAGAAGCTCGCTGCTCCGGCGGCGGAGGGCAGGCTGGACGAGTACGGCCGGCAGGCCATCATCCAGGCGGTCTGGGTGGCGAGCCTGGAGGCCCGCCGGGAGGTGGCGCGCGTGCAGACTTTCTGCGCCGTGCTGTACGCCACCGCCGTGGTCCTCACCCTGGCGGCCGCCGGTCTGGCGGTCTGGGGATGGCTCGAACCGGAGCACGTGCCGCTGTGCTTCTACCCGGACGACGGCCCCGTCTGTCCCACCGGCCCCGAGGAGAACTCGGTCGACATCGTCCTCGTCCAGTTCATAGGGCTGTTGTCCGGCGCGGTGTCCGGTGCCACCGGTCTGCGCCATCTCAACGGCCGGAGCACGCGCTTGGGCCTGCCGGTCGCCCTGTCCATCCTCAAGCTCCCCATGGGGGCCCTGACTGCCGTCCTCGGGCTGCTGCTGATGCGCGGCGCCTTCATTCCCGGCCTCAGCAACCTGGACACCCCTGCCCAGATCCTGGCGTGGGCAGTGGTGTTCGGAGCGTCCCAGCAGCTCGTGACCGGTTTCGTCGACCGCAAGGCCAGCGACGTGCTCAGCCAGGTCGCCGGGCAGAAGAACAAAGAGATCCAGTAGCGGCTGCGTCGTGGAGCCCGGGGCTGCCACGTACACTCCGGCTCGACGCTCACGGTGAAACACTTTCACCGAAACGACCAAGCGGCCGCGACCGTGCGGGGGCCGATCCGCAGCGACCGATTCACTGGCCTGTCTGTGATCGCTTGTGGAATACCCGAGGTGCTGTCCGGCGGGCTGCCAACTGATCGCGTCGGCTGGCCGCGACATCACGCATGACGTCCCCGTACCGAGGCATGTGGTCGCGAATGAATCGTGACAGTTCGAGGCGCATGACTTCCGCCTCCTCCGAATGTCCGAATTCGTCCTCGGCGTCGATCCTGCTGATGAGCTCCTCCGTCCGATTGATCTCGTCGTCGGTGAGGCCTGGGTGAACCCGCTTCAGGGCCTCCCGGTCACTTGGATGCAACGGTTCCATCGCGCACTTTTCCTATCGGAACACCTTGGCACGCAGCCGGTCCGAGAACCAGTCGTACGTGAGCCGGTCGAGCCGGCATTGCTGGAAGGTACCTCCAGGTGCGAGCCAGTAATTGTCCATGAGGTTGGGGCGGGCGGGGTCGCTCAGCTGTGGATGGTAGGAACGCCAAGTCGCGGCATACCCCAGGCCGTCGCGGGCGGCGTCACTGTTGTAGTCGGTCCCGTTGTAGGCGCCGAACACGCCGGGGACCGCATCACTCACGTTCACGCGCCACTTCTTGTTGACGATCAGGGCGCCTGGCGTGGGGCCTCCGTCCACGTACTGATCGAGCACCGCCCCCGTCGGCCATGCCGAGGCCGCATGACCGAACTCGTGGAGAGGCGTGAGGCCCGCTGTGTTGCTGAAGATGGACAGGGTGGCCACCCCGGGCTCGTCGTAGAAGTGCTGGTGTTCGAATCCGCCGGCGTCGTACGTGTAGGGCGTGGCCGGACCGCCGGTGTCGTCGGCAGTCAGCCGTGCCGAAGCTCTCGTGTGGGTGGTAGACCCTGCGACGGCGAAGGCGACGTCAGCGCGTTCCGAGAACCGGCCCAGGTAGTTCGAGAAGGCCCCCCTCCGGGGTCCGATCAGATTGGGGGGGTTGAGTTCGACGAGCGCATTGGTGGCGTTCGACTCGAAAAGCACCTCGTCGAAGACGGCTGTGAACCTCATGTACGAGTCCAGTTCGTCTCGGCGCAGAAGGTCCTCGGCTACGTTGAGCAGGTTTCCCAGTGCAAAAGCAACCATGTCGAAGAATGCCACACGGTCCGCCATAATCGGGTCAGGGCTGTATCGGTTGCGCTGTTCCAGCTCGAGCATGGGGTTGGCGATCACGGCGATCGTGTACGGATCCGGTTTTGGCGCACCGGGGTAGAGTACGCGGCACCGGACCGGCGGACCATCCACCACGGTGATCGGAACTGTGTCGGAGGTGAAGCCCGGTGCCCGGAGTCGCACGGTGGTGCGGCCAAGGGAAACGGACGCCGGCAACTCGGCGATCATGATCCAGTGCGGACGCACCAGGTCCGGGGTGACCACGGTGATGGTGAAGACGTCCTCGAAGACGACCTCCACGTCGGCCGGAATGGCAGAGCCCGAGATGGTGTAGGCGTCGTGCCGGACAGCATGTCCGATCGGGGAGATGTCGGAGCCGCCGATGGTGACGGCACCGATTTCCGCTGAATCCGCACTGTGCTCAATGCTCACCGAGAACCCGTAGCCCAGCGCATGGGCAAGAAGATGGGCAACACTGTGCTTCATGCCGAGCCGATGCTCGTCGTCCTCGCTCCCGAAGGTCATCCAGAAGAGCTCGGTATCAGTGGGGGCGGGACCGATCTCGACGCACACCGAGGTGCCCAGGTAGTGCAGTCGTTGGATCTGTCCTCTCGTCGTCGGCATGCTGCCTCCTCAGGACGGTTCGAACCTGATGCTGTCCACGGTACTGCTGTCGTCGCCGTGCGTAATCGTCACCTCTTGACGGGTCACATAAGCGCTTGTCAATGCGTCGACCATACTGCTCTTGAACGCACCTTCCGCGGCGGAGTCCGTACTCGACCGGACGATGGCGAACAGTTCCGTATTGGTCGGGTGGGGACCCATCCAGAAGCAGGCGAGCCCACCGGTCGTCGTCGGAATCACATTGATTCTCTGGATCAAACCCGCTGTTTCAGCCATGACAGCCTCCTCTAGCTACAGGGATTTTTCGATGATTCCCAGTTCGCGGGCCAGGTCGCTGACATAGCGGAGGTCGCCTCGCAGTCGGATGCCTCCGCTCAGGAACAGCGTCACGGCATCATGTTCACCCGAAAGCAGGGCTCTGACCTTGTCGGGCCGCCCGAGGATCTCGAACTGATGGACCCGCGGAGTTCCAGCCGTCGCAATCCGTGCCGATCCGGCCTGGCATTCCACTTGGTAATCTCCGCCGTCCTCGCCCAGCATCACCACTCCGATGGAGCCTGGTCGCAGCGATGCGCACCCGGCCAGACGCTCGGCGAGTCCAACCAGAACTCGCTGTGTCTTGATGCGCCCTTCATCCGCCATGTCTTTCTCCTGAGCCGATACCGGACAAGATAATCAGATTCTCCGCCGGTACGCGCCCCATGTCACGAGTGTGAGCCGATGTTCCGCTCTGGCGCTCCGGCCCTGCCACTGTCCGGGTCGCAGACCCGTCGATGCGCGAGCCGTTCCTGCCGGACAGGCCACGGTGCACAGCTGGTAGCTCGAACGCCGGTCGAGGCCACGACCACGACGTGCAGGGGGCCGGTCGTGGCGCGCCACCGCATGGTGCGGGCGAGCCGTCCCGGTAATGCCCGGATAACGCTCCCTGTCTACGCTCGGCCGTATCCACCGACCACCAGGAAATGAGTCGTGATGACCGACACCCCTGTGACCCCGAACGGTGACGAGCGGGACGAGAACGTTCCCCCGGACGGGACGGCCACGCCGGAGCGCACGAACCCGGAGCCGGAGGACGGCCCCTTCGAGCGGTCCCGCGATTTCCTGGAGGAGCGGTTGACGCCGTTGCAGCCGAAGTCGGCGAGGACCGGCGCCGCGCCCGCCTCCCTTCCCCCCGCGGCGCAGAAGGAGCCCCCGAGGACCGGCGGCGGGGCGCCCGGGACGGACGGGGCGCCGCGGACCGTCGACGACGACGAGGAGCCGTCTCCCCTGCCTGACCGGCGGCGGACGATCCGGGAGTACCGGCGGAGGCAGCAGCCGCCGGACGCGCCGCGGGCAGCCCCGGACGCGCCCCCGGCGAACAACTGGGTCCCCATCGGCCCCTCGGTCGTTCGGCAGGGCCAGGGCGGGGTGATGCCCGCGGTCAGCGGCCGCACCCCCGCGATCGCCCCGGTGGCCGGCGGGGACCGTGCCTATGTCGGTGCGGCCAACGGCGGCGTCTGGCGCACCGAGGACGGCGGCGCCTCGTGGCGGTCGCTGATGGACGCCTTCGACCTCGATCCCACGCACACCGGTTCCGACAGCCTCGCCGTGGGCGCGATCGCAGTGGTGCCAGGGGCGGACGCCGGTCAGGACCGCCTCTACGTCGGCTCGGGCGAGGGACAGGGCGGCGCCTACTTCGGTGTCGGCCCGCTCAGCTCCGTGGACGGCGGACTCAACTGGGTCACCGAGCCGGTGTCACCGGGAAGCGCCCCACTGGCCGGAAGCGCGTTCTACGCTCTGGCCGTCGATCCGGCCGACCCGGACCGTGTGATCGGCGCCACCCGGCAGGGCCTCTACCGCCGGGAACCCGACGGCGCCGACGGCTTCCACTGGGACCGGAAGGCGCCCCCGGGCCCGGGGTCCGTGCGCGCGACCAGCGTGGTCGTGGCCCGCTCCGGCGGCACGACCACGTTCTACGCCGCCTTCTGGTTCGGCCCGGTCTACTCCTCCACGGACGGGGACACCTGGGTCCGGGTCGGATCAGATCTCCCCGCCCCGGTCGGCCGGATCAGCCTCGCGGTGCGACCGGACGATCCCGGGGTTCTCTACGCGTTCACGGAGCACGGGCACGTCCACCGGCTCGACACCGCCGACGGGACCTGGCGGCAGGTGACCGGTCTGCCCGCCCCGGGTGATCTGGTCGGGGGCCAGGGCTGGTACGACCTCGCCGTCACGGTGGCCCCCGATGACGCCGACCGCATCTACCTGGGCGGCTCCACCGTTCTCTCGGGGGGAGACTGGTCGGGAGCGCTCTATAGCTGCGACGTCACGGTGGGCGCCTCGGGCCCGTCGGCGAGCGCCACCTATATCGGCAACTCCGTCCACGCGGACATCCACACCATCGTGTTCACCCCGGGAAGCACCACACAGCTGTGGGTGGGCTGCGACGGCGGCGTCTACCGCACCGACGATGCCGCGGGCACCGGAAATCTGTTCACATCGCTCAACCAGGGACTGCAGACCCTCACCCAGAACTTCCTCGGCCAGCACCCCGCGGAGGACGCCGTGGTCTTCGCCGGATCCCAGGACAACGGCGGCGAACGTTTCACCGGGGAGGAGGCGTGGCTCTACACCTCGGGCGGTGACAGCGGGTACTTCGTGGTCAACTGGAACGATCCCTACCGCGTGGCCGACACCTATGTCCGGAATCTGGTCCGGCGCAGCGAGACGGGCGGGCGCCGCTACAGCTACACGAACCGTCCCGTGCCCCTGAGCGCGGGAGAGGGCGTCCGCTTCTACGCACCGCTCGCGGGAACGCCGGCGAACCCTGCCGCGCCCGCGGAGGCCGAGGTCCTGGCCTTCGGCTCCGTGCGTCCCTGGATCAGCACCGATTTCGCGACCTCGTGGCGCTCGATCCCCGGCAACAGCCTGGCCTCGGACGCACTGGACGCGCAGATCCGGTGCCTGACCTTCGCCTCGGCGGACAAGCTGTACGCCGGCACGATGAGCGGCGGTGTCTACCGTCTCGACCGGTCCGGCACCGCCTGGACCCGGACCCGGCTGGACACCATGGGCGGCGCCGACGCCCTGCCCCTGGCCGGTGTGGTGACGTCCATCGCCGTCGACCCCGCGGACGCGACCGGCAACTCGATCTACCTCACGTTCGGCGGCAGCGGCGACCACCGCCACGTCTGGCACTTCGACGGCGCCCGGTGGCAGCCCCGCAGCGGACCGGCCGCCGGGGCCGGCGACGCACTCCTCGACGTGCAGCACAACGCTCTGGTGGTCGACCCCACGGACCCGCAGCACCTCTACGCCGGCGCGGACATCGGCATCTGGCGCTCCACCGACGGTGGGGCCAGCTGGCAGGTCTTCTCCGGCGGGCTCCCGGACGCGGCGGTGCTGGACCTGCAGCTGCATGCACCACGCCGGCTGCTCCGGGCCTCCACCCACGGCCGCGGGGTCTTCGAGCGCACCCTTGACAGTGCGCCCAAGCAGGGCGTCGAGCTCTACGTGCGCGACACCCAGCTGGACCAAGGCCGGTTCGCCACCGTCGACTTCCTGCCGGACCCGGTCCACCCGGGACAGACCGTGGCCCACTGGCGCGGGCCCGACATCAAGGTCGACACCCCCGATGTGAACGGCCGGTACCAGTTCCCGCCGGGCGCCGCGATCGACTTCCTCGACTTCGTCGACACGCTCAGCGACGACGCCCGCGCCGTGGCCACGCACGCGACCGCCACGATCACCACCCGGGTCTACGTGCAGGTGCACAACCGCGGCGTCGTCCCCGCGAACGATGTCCGCGTCATGTGTCTGCTGGCCAACGCCTCCGCCGGGCTGCCGCCGCTTCCGCCCGGCTACGCGACGAACGTGCAGAACGGGACCGACATCACCACCGCCGACTGGCAGACCCTGGGTGTGCTCACGCTGCACGACGTCCGTGTCGGCTTCCCCCGTATCGCCGCGTTCGACCTGACCTCGGATCGCCTACCCCCGCCCGCCGCGCTCGCCGGCAACCACCACTTCTGCGTCCTGGCGCTGCTGCACCACGCGGACGATCCCTACACGTCCGCGATCACCCACACCGACACGAACTCCCTGCGGGAGCGCAAGGCGGCGCACAAGAACCTTCTGGTGGTCCAGTTCACCGGAACCCTCCCCGATGCCCCGCCCGTGCCGGTCGCCTTCCGCGTCCACGGGACCGATCCGGAGCGGGAGACCATCGTGGATCTGGAGTTCGACCTCTCGGGCTATCCCGGACGGACAAGACTCTTCCTGCCGTCCCTGCGCACCACCGGCGCCCTCGAGGAGGCCGGCGACGGGCTGTCCTTCGGCGAGGACCTCGAGCAGTTCCGGGCGTGGGCCGCGGAGCACGCCGACCTCGTCGCCGAGAACCAGCAGAGCGAGCATCCGTACCGGCAGGACTGGGCGCAGCAGAGGATCCGTGACCTCCAGGCGGCGCTCGAGCACGGCGTCATGTTCGCCGCGGACGGGGGCAGCAGGGCGCGGCTGCGGGGGGTGGTCCTGCCGCCCGGCGCCGGGCACACCCTGTTCCTGCTCCTCGACCGTCCGGAGCGCGCCGGCGTGGGCCGGTCCTACGACCTGCGGATCGCGCAGCGGGACGCCGGCAGCGGGGAGGTCCTCGGCGGGCTGGACGTCCGGGCGCAGATCCAGCCCGGCTCCTGATGGAGACGGCCCCCACCGGCCCGCGAGCGGCCCCGGCCCTTCGAGCGACATGACACCCGAGATCCTGCTGCTGATCGTTGCGGGGACCGCCGCCGCCTGCACGCTGTCCGCCTCGGCCGGGCTCGGCGGTTCCCTGGTGCTGGTGCCCCTGCTGGCCCTCACCCTGGGCACCAAGGAGGGCGTGGCCCTGGCCGCGCTGCTGCTGGCGGCCAACAACCTCGTCAAGCTCTTCGCCTACCGGCGGTCCGTCCCCTGGCGCAAGTCCGTGGTGGTCCTCGTCCTGGTGGTGCTCGGCTCCGCGATCGGGGCCTGGCTGCTCGTGCTCGCCCCGGAGTCCTGGGTCAGCGCCGCCGTGGTCGTGAGCATCCTCGGCGCCCTGTTCGCCGAGCGGCTCCGACTCCCCAGAGTGCAGAAGGTCGGGATGCCCGTGCTCGCCCTGGCCTCCGGCGCCACCTCCGGGTTCTCCGGCACCTCCGGACCCCTGAAAGGGGTGGCGCTGCGGCTGCTGCGCCTGGACCGGGGACACCTGGTCGGCGCCGCGTCCGTGGTCTCCCTCGCCGGAGACGCCACCAAGGCGGGAATCTACGCCGAGGCAGGTCTGCTCAGCGCCCAGTCCCTGGTCCTGCTGGGCACCCTGTTCCCCGTCATGATCGCCAGCACGTTCCTCGGGCGCTACCTCAACGCGAAGGTCGGGGAGAAGGGGTACTCCGTGCTGTTCTGGGTGGTGATGGGCGGATATTCGCTGCGGCTCCTGGGCGTGGCCCCCTGAGGGCGTCCCGCAGCGTCGTGCTCGCAGCCGCCCATGCTCAGGCGAGGATCAGGACGAAGACGAGATTCTAGCCGAAGGGATCGCCGTTGGATGCCACCCACACGCGCTTGCTGCCCAGCAAGGCGTCCTTCGCGAGTTCGAACGCCCACTGTGGCCATGAGGACGAGTAACCGCCCCCGTCCTGCACATTGAACTGGACGGAGTGACTGCCGGACACGTTGTAACCGGCGAAAGCGATCGTGCCGACTGCCGTTTGGAATCCCGCCCGGACCGCGGCATCGACCATCTCGCTCGGCACACCGGGCACTGGAGGGCGGTCGGTCCGGAGATCGGTGGCCATCTGCTCGACCGCGCTCGACACATGAGGTTCCGGTGCTGAAGTCATGACTGCCTCTGTCCTCCGTGTCCCTGCACCTCCGCGAGGGACCGTCCCACCAATGGAGCATGGAAGGCGTTACTGCGGCGTTACGGATCGTCCAGGGCCCGGTGGCACGCGGTGAGTCGGAGCAGCCGGTCAGGATGTCTCCCTCCGGTCGACGGACGCGGGTTCTTCGCTGCAGGCCGGGTCGGCGACTTCCGCCGCGAGGGCCAGCAGCCCTGCGGAGACCTCCCGGATGACGTGCTCGGCCTCCGTCCACGGGGGCTGAAAGCTGTGCGCGCACTCGATCGTGAAGCCCAGCACCCGGGATCGCGCTGAGTCCTCGAAGTGCCGGCTGTAGGCGTAGTCGTCGCTGGCCCCCGAGGTGGGGTAGAGCCCGCCGAAGGCCGCCTCCACCGGGTAGACGTCGCCGCGCACCTGCCGGATCGCCTCGCTGATCACGGTCCCGAGCGCCACCTCCGCGTCGAGGTCCTCGGCCGGGATGTACTCCCCGTACTCGGTGTCGCCGGGGAGTCCGCGCAGCGCGTCGTAGTCCGGATTGCGGAAGTTCTGCTGCGGGTCCGTGCTCTGGTTGTCGTCGCTGCCCCAGTTGTGCAGGATCACGGGGACGTAGCTGTGCACGTCCACGTGCCACCGGATGTCCGGCCGGGTGTCCAGCAGGTGCACCACGTTGCGGGTCTCGGGCTCCGAGGCGGCCGAGGGCCCGCGGTAGACCTGCCGGGGGTCGCAGGGATTCGCGGAGGTCGCCACGTCGGCGTCAGGATGGAACTTCGCCGTGTGGTCCCACAGGAAGTCGAAGTTGCGGTTGACGTCCACCCCCGTGCAGATGCCGCCGTTCGGATGGGGACGCCGGTTCTTCCGCCACATCGGCTCCGCGGTCTGGCTGTGGTGCCGCCCGTCCGGATTCACGCACGCGTAGACGTAGAGGCTCGTGCCCTCCAGCACCTGCTTCACGCGGGCCGCGGTGATCTGGTGGTTGCCGTAGACCAGGCCCGTGCCGAGGGTGCCGGCCTCCAGCAGGTCGGCTGCCAGGGACACGAGCGCGTCCGGCGGCACCCATTCCCGGGCGTGGACGCCGCCCAGGAGCAGCACCCCGTCCCGGTCCGGGTCGGCCCCGATGCGGAGGCACCGGGTGCGCCGGCCCTCGTGGGTGGGGTGCGGCAGGTCGATGAGCTCCGTGAGCTCGGGGTACTCGGCGGCCAGGGACTGCAGGGCCGTCTCGATCTCGTCGACGTTGAGGTAGGCCATGGTGATCAGCGCTTCTCCCCCAGCCCCCGCACGGGGGCCAGCTCCGTGCCGCGGACGGTGGCCGAGCCGCGGGCGGCGTCACCGCCGCTGAACCGGTTGCCGGTACCGACCTCGGCCTGGCGCTCCCGGCCGACGGCGGTGGCGTTCTCCCGGACCTCCAGCCGCACCCGGCCGGCGGAGCGGGCGCTCCGGGCGGTCTCGAGCCGGTCCTCCGGCAGATAGGCGTCCACGACCCAGCCCTCGGATTCCCGCCGGGGGATCGCCCGGCAGCCCAGGTCCGCCGCGGTCTCCCTGGCGAAGTCCCGCAGGTCGGCCAGCTCTGGTCCGTGGATCTCGACGTGCATCAGCGGGGGCAGCTCGGACTCGTCGCTCATGACGCCCTCCGCACCGGCGAGGAGAGCAGCTGCTCCGCCGCCTGTACGGCCGCGGCCGCGTTGACCCGCCCGTAGCCGTAGTCGTCGTTGTGCCCGTCGGCGTCGTACTGGACGCCGCCGATCTTGTCCGCGGACTCCCGCATGATCGTCCGCAGCTGCTCGCGCGTGAGATCCAGGTTCGCGGACAGGGCCAGGGCCGCGCATCCGGCCGCGCACGGGGCCGCGAAGCTCGTGCCCGTCGACGGGTGGTAGCCGCCGTGGCCGTCGGTGCTCAGCACGTTCACGCCCGGCGCGATCAGCTCCACCTCCGAGCCCCGGGCCGCGTCGTGCTCCAGATCGTCGTGGGTGGAGCGGACCACAGCGATCACGTCCGGGTGGGAGACCACCTCGTCCTTGAGCACGTCCACGTTCCGCCCGTTGCTGGCCGCCCAGAACACCGCCATGCCCGCGCCGTCGCGGGCCTGCTCCGGGGCGAAGGACAGCGCCAGGTCCAGGGCGGTCGCCAGCTCCCAGTCGGCGCCGTTCGGGCCCAGGCTGCAGACCAGGATGTCCGCCCCGGAGCCGGGACCGGCGCCGTCGACCTCGAAGGACGGATCGGCGGCGTAGGCCACGGCCCGCGCCAGGGTCACCTGGTCGCCGATCGCGTCGGGCAGGCACGCGAGCAGCATCAGCTCGCACTCCGGGGCCGCACCGGAGCCGCCGAGGTCGTTGCCCTGGCGGGCGCCGACCATGCCGGCGCAGAACGTCCCGTGGTCGCCGGTCGGCATCCCGGCCGTACCCTGGACGAACTGCGGCCGCACGCGCGGGCCCGGGTCGGCGTCGATGAAGAAGCCGGAGGTCTCGCTCACCGCGCCCTGCAGGTCCTCGTGGTCGACCAGGAAGCCGTTGTCGATCACGGCCACGCGGACGCCGGCTCCTCGGGTGCGGTCCCAGGCGATCTCGGCAGAGACGTCGGCCCCGGACGTGCCCCCGGTCTGGCCGGTGTTCTTCCACTGCCATTGCTCCCCGTAACGGGGATCCATGGGCGCGGCCCGCCCAGGGATGTGCTCCTGGAAGCTGGGCTCGGCGATCTTGACCCTGGGGTCCTCGTGGAGCGCCACGGAGGCCTCCAGCGCGTCGGGGTACGTCGTGGCGTCCACCTCGAAGAGATTGGGGGCGAAACGCAGCCTGCTCACCAGGTCCAGGGCCAGCTCCGAGAGGACCTGCTCGGCCTCGGCCTCCTCGATGTCCTCCTGCAGCTGCACCACCAGACGGTGCGTGACGATGCCGAATTGCCCGCCCTGGCGGCGGACCAGCTTGCCGGCGTCCTGTGGAGGTCCCGCCGAGGTCCGTCCGTCCGCGCCCTGGGCTCTCTCGGCGTCAGGACTGACGAAGACCCAGCTGGCCTGGCGGAACGCGTCGTACGTGTCCTCCGGCAGTCCCAGGTCGGCGGCGTCGAGCCCCGGGTCGGACAATGCTCGGGCGTCGCCGCCGGAGAGCTTCACCGGAACGACGTCCTCGATCTCCTCCAGGGTCTTCCGTTCTCCGCGCTGATAGTAGGTCCGTTCCACTGCTTCCTCCTGCAGTCGTTCAACCGAGCGGAACCCTCGCGGGAGACGCCGTCACACGCCCCACCGTCGATGCCGCGCCGTCCTCGTGGTGACAGCCACCCAACCACTCCACTGTTATTCCGGCGTTACTGGGTTGCTCTGCGGCGTCAGGCGCCCCAGCGTGACGTTCCACTGCACCCAGTGGCGGGCTCCGGAGCAGGGGTGGGCCCCGCCTGCTCGGGTCCACCCCTGCTCGATGCACGTCCCCTGCCGCGCCCTACTCGGCGGCCGCCTCCGGGTCGTTCAGGTGGGCGATCTGGATGAGGTTGCCGCAGGTGTCGTCGAGCACCGCGGTGGTGACCGGGCCCATCGGTGTCGGCTCCTGCACGAAGCGCACCCCCAGTCCCGTGAGTCGCTCGTACTCGGCGTGGACGTCCTCCACGCCGAAGCTGTTGAACGGGATGCCGTCGGACACCAGGGCCTCCTTGAACGGATGGACCGCCGGGTGCTCGGAGGGCTCCAGCAGCAGCTGCACCCCGTCCGGGGCCTGCGGCGAGACGACGGTCAGCCACCGGTAGGGGCCGGTCGGCACGTCGACCTTGAGCTGGAAGCCGAGCGTGTCGGTGTAGAACTCCAGGGCTTTCTGCTGGTCGTCCACGAAGACGGAGGCGTAGGTGATGATCACGGCGTGTCCTTCGGCGGGGGCGGCAGGGAGTCCATCCACTGCCGCGCGTCGGTGAGCGGGGAGGTGTCCAGGTGGTGCACCGCGGTGCGCCCCTGGGCGGTGGTGGTCACCAGGCCGGCCTCGCGCAGCACGGCCAGGTGCTTGGTCACGGCCTGCCGGGTCATGGCCAGGCCGTGGTCGGTGCTGAGCCGCACGGTGAGCTCGAAGAGGCTCTGGCGATCCCGCGCGGCGAGCTCCTCGAGGAGGATCCGCCGCGCGGGATGGGCCAGGGCCCGGAACACGATGTCCACACACCCAGATCCGGCAACCCTTTGGTTGCCGATCAAGCTCTGATCGGATTCTGCTGATCACTGCGACACCTTCTCCAATGGCTTCCTCCGTGGTCCTCGTCCTCGACCTTGTCTGAGGGTTGGCGTCGTCCTGCCTCGGTAAGCGATGGGTGAACCGTCACGACGTGCAGGTCGTGGCGGCGCTCCAGCACACGGTCCGCTGGACGAACACGTCGACAGCGAAGGCGACGGACACGAACCTCACCTCCATTCTCACTCGGGTGACGTCGGCGACCCAGGCGGTTCTTCTGGGCGCAACTAATCGTGCAGGGCCTTTTATTGCCTTATGACAAGGGGGTTTGCCCGAGTAGTCATGCGGCAGTAACAGGCAGGGATGGAGGGTGGGGCCACAGGCAGCCCTCGAGGCGGGCGGCCAGGTTCGGACCTCGACCTCCAGCCGCCTCATCCGTTCCGCAGGGGCGACCGTTGGACAGGGCCCTCACCACTGAAGGAGTTCGTCATGCCTGAGCGCAACTACCCGGACCATCGCGTCACGGTTGCCCATTTCGCGGAGATGTCCCGGCGGCGTCTCATCACGGCCGGCTCGGCGCTGGCCGCAGCCGCAGTGGTGGGCACCGCTTCGCCAGTTGCAGGCGCAGTCCAAAGATCACCGAGGACGCAGGCGGCCGTAACCGGTCGGACGGACATTGCCCTGGTGCGTCAGCAACCAGGGTGGAACACGATTCCGGTGGCGGCAGCCGTGGGCAACGGCGCCTGGCAGGTCACCAACAGACCGGCACCGAACTTCATCGCCGACTGGGCCCCGACCCCAGGCGTCCGGGTCATCACCGGCGACTTCAACGGCAACGGCCGCACCGACATCGCCCTCGTCCGCCAGAGCCCCGGCTGGAACACCATCCCGATCGCCTTCTCCCAGCCTGACGGCAGCTGGAAGATCACCAACGGCGCCGCACCGAACTTCATCGCCGACTGGGCCCACCAACCCGGAGTTCGGGTCATCACCGGCGACTTCAACGGCAACGGCCGCACCGACATCGCTCTCGTCCGCCAGCAAGCTGGATGGAACACCATCCCCATCGCCTTCGCCCAGGGCAACGGCACCTGGCAGGTCACCAACAGACCGGCACCGAACTTCATCGCCGACTGGGCCCCAACCCCAGGAGTGCAAGTGGTGACCGGAGATTTCAACGGCAACGGCCGCACCGACATCGCCCTCGTCCGCCAGCAAGCTGGATGGAACACCATCCCCATCGCCTTCGCCCAGGGCAACGGCACCTGGCAGGTCACCAACAGACCGGCACCGAACTTCAT
>NZ_JBHVDI010000036.1:20704-26939 GCF_042802875.1 Kocuria sp. NPDC057446
GCCCAGGGCAACGGCACCTGGCAGGTCACCAACAGACCGGCACCGAACTTCATCGCCGACTGGGCCCCAACCCCAGGAGTGCAAGTGGTGACCGGAAACTTCAGATAGCGTGCCCGAACGACCAGGCAAAAGGCATGGTGGTTGCCGACGGCGGGCCATCATTGGCTGCTTCGGAGGGCTGATCGGATATGTTCACGTCACCG
The DNA here is from genome assembly GCF_042802875.1 of Kocuria sp. NPDC057446. Lineage (NCBI taxonomy): Bacteria > Bacillati > Actinomycetota > Actinomycetes > Micrococcales > Micrococcaceae > Kocuria > Kocuria sp. NPDC057446. Next base: position 20,908 of record NZ_JBHVDI010000036.1, read on the forward strand.
ACCTGCACGAGATCGACGAGACGGCCCGCAGGGCGCTGATCAGCTCCACCGGGGACCGGCGCCCTCCCCGGACCACCCCGACATGCATCGGCGACAAGCCCTGGGTTCACGGCAGAGGCCAGGGCCGGCTCCTGACTTCTCGGCGTGGATCCTGGAGATCCCAGGATGACTGTGAGGGCCGCAGCCATGTGCTGGAGTCGCTGCGTGTGAATCGTCGTGATCGTTGCTGACCGTTCTCGTTGCCGGACGTGAGCCAGGGCAGGGGACGCGTTGCGTCTCCCGCCCTGGCTCACCGGACGAAGTCTCGCCCTGAAGCTGGTCCGCCCCTACTCCCGACGGATGCTTCCGAAGCCCATGATGCGGTGGGCTCACCCGGCGTCGATCACGGCCGGGTGCCGACCGCCACCAGGTACTCGATCTCGAAGCGTGCCTGATCGTCCGTGCCCCGGTTCCACTGCTCGCAGAGCTGGTCGAGCGCCTCGTCGAACTCCGCGGCACGCCCCTCCCGCTCGGCGTTCGCCCGCGTGGCGATGGTGGGACCGTAGTTCTTCTTGAAGTGCTCCCCGAAGTCGCGGGGCCGCTGGAACGCGGTGACCTCGAGGACGTCGCGGAGGACCCGGTGGAACTGCACCCGTCCGCCGAAGAGCCCCCTCAGGTGCTCCTCGCTCCCCCACAGCGGCGGGGGCTGCACGCCCGGCGGCGGGGTGGGGGCGAAGGGCTTCATCGTGCGGAAGAGCTCGCCCACCATGCCTTCGGGCGTCCAGCTCAGGAGGGCCAGGGTCCCGCCGGGGCGGGTCACGCGCACCAGCTCGTCGGCCGTCTGCTGGTGGTGGGGAGCGAACATGGCGCCGATCGAGGACATCACCACGTCGTAGGAGGCGTCCTCGAACGGGAGGTGCTCGGCGTCGGCCTCGACCCACTCGAGGTCGAGTCCGGCGCCCGCGGCGCGCCGCCTGCCGTCGTCGAGCAGCTCGGGGGTGAGGTCGCCGGCGGTGACACGGGCGCCCGTGGCGGCCGCGGGGAGGGAGGCGTTGCCGTTGCCGGCGCCGACGTCGAGGACGCGCTGGCCGGCGGTGATGCCGGCCGCTCCGACCAGGCGCGGGCCCAGCGGGAGCAGGAACGTCTCCACCATGGCCGGGTAGTCCCCCGAGGCCCAGATGGCGCGGTGCTTGGACTTGAGCTGCTGGTCAGCGGTCTGGCTGTCGGCGGCCTGGGGGCTGATGGTCTGTGACATGGCGGGGTCTCCTTGCGGGGTGGGGTGCCTCGGGTCGAGGACTGGTGCTGGTGTTCGGTGAAGCTGTGTCATGTGTTCCAGCATCCGCCGATCGATCGGGCGCAACATCGGGAGAACTCCCTATTCGTTCCCTATCCCTCCCCTGCTGCCTCCCCCCTTTGTTTCCCGGCCTGCCGCGTGCGCCGCTGCCTCCGCGCGGTTGTGCACCCCGAGCTTCATGAGGATCCTGCTCACGTGGTGGCCGGCGGTCTTCTCGCTGATGCTCAGGGCTCTCGCGATCCTCGCGTTGGACATCCCGAGGGCGATCAGATCGAGCACCTCGTGCTCGCGTGAGGTCAGCTCTCCCCCGTTCCGTGGCCGCGGGCCCGTGCCGCCGCCCAGCTCGCGCAGGAGCCGGGCCGCGGCGTCCAGCTCCCGGGACGCCCCCAGGTCGCGGAAGACGCCCTGGGCGGCCAGCACTTCCTCCCGCGCCAGGTCGGGCGAGACGCCCATGACCGCCCGCGCCAGGTCGAGCCGCGCCAGCGCCGCGTCCAGCGGCATGGCCATGGCACCGAAGGCGCGCAGCGCCCGCCGGGCGAGCTCGGCGGCCGCGTCCCGGTCCCCGGTGGCCAGGGCGAGACGGGCCGCGGCGAGATCGGCGCGGGCCGAGCCGAGCCGCATCTCGGACTCCCCGGCGATCCGGTGCAGGCTCTCCGCGGCGGCCTCGGCGGCCGCGAGGTCCCCGGCTGCCAGGGTGGCGTCGACGAGGGCGGCCAACAGCTGCGTGGTGCGCACCGCGTGCCCCTCCGTCTCGGACAGGCCGCGCTCGAGCAGGGAGACCGCCACGTGCGGTCGCCCCTCGGCGACGTGCAGCAGGGCCAGGGCCCGCAGCGACGACGGGTGCTCCTCCCGCCCGGACAGCAGCTGCTCGGCCTCGCGCAGGCGGCCCTGGTGGATCCGCAGCTCGGCCAGCGTGGCGAGCGCCGGGACGCTGAGCTCCGGGATGGCCCGGGCGTGGGAGGCGAGGGCGGACTCCAGCGCCTCCTCGGCCTCGGACCAGTGGCCCGTGGCGACCAGCACGTCGGCGTGCACGGTCCGGCAGACCCCCAGCAGCGGCGCCGCCCGGTGGGCCTGCGCGAAGTGCTCGACGTGCTCGCACCACTCGCGGGCCCGTTCCCACTCCTCCGCCTCGGCGCAGGCCATGACCAGGTGGCAGTAGGCGGAGCCCATGGTGTGGATGTTGCGGATCCTGCCGGCCGTGGCCGCGACCATGGCCTCCTCGAGCAGCCGCAGACCCGGCTCCCGGTGGCCGGCGGTCAGCTCCGCCTGGCCGAGCAGGCTCAGGGCGAGGATCTCGAGGTCCTCGGCGCCGGTCTCCCGGCCGATGCGGTGGGCCCGTTCCGCCTGGGCCGCCTGCTCCTCCACGGACGCGGCCTGCTGGGCCCGCCCGACGGCCACCCACCCGTGCCCCTCGCTCATGGGGGTGCCGTCGATGATCCGTGCGGCCCGGGCGAGCCAGCCCCGCGCCGCGGACGGACGGCCGGCGAGCTGGTGCTGCTCGGAGACCCAGACCGCCACCCGGGCGGCGTCGCCGAACCGGCGCTGCGCGACGTATCCGGTGACGGCCCGTTCGCGCCACGCGATCCCCTGGGGCACCTGGCCCTCGAACCACAGGGCGAGGCCCAGGCCCTCGGCGGCCACCGCCTCACCGGGAGGTTCGCCGCCGTCCAGGACGTGCTCGAAGGCCCGGCGCGCGCCGGCCCAGTCGCCGTGCTCGAGCGCCTCGGTGCCCTCGTGGAGCTGGTCGCCCCCCTGCGGCGAGTCCATGCGAGCAGTATCCCACCGCGCCCGCGGCGTGGACAGGACACCGTGCTCTGCTCACAGCAGACGACTCGCCCGTCGGCGCCCGTGCGGACCTAGCATGGGTTCATGAAGGACGTGATCCGCGCCACAGCTCCCTCGTCGCCGGCCTACCTTCCGTCACCCGCGCCGCGGGAGCGCGCCGCGCCGCGAGCGCCCGTGGACCCGCTGTGGCGGTCCGTGCTGGGGATGTTCCTGCGCCGCCACCGCCTGGCGCAGGGCCTGACGCTGGCGCAGGTGGCGCGCGTCTCCGGGGTCTCCACGCAGTACCTCTCCGAGATCGAGCGCGGGGTGAAGGACCCCTCGTCGGAGATCATCGCCGCGGTGGTCGGCGCCCTGGGACTGAACCTGGTCGATCTCACCGAGGGGACCACCGGGGTGCTGCTCGACAGCACTCCGGCCGCCCGCATCGTTCCGGGCGGGCCGGTCTGCCTGGCCGGTCCGGTGGCCCTGGCCGTCTGAGCGGCCGGACCCGCAGTCCCGCTCCCCCGTCTCAGCGGGCCCGGGCCTCCCGCGGCACCACCACCCGGTCCGCCACTCCGTAGCGCACCGCCTCCTCCGCGGTGAGCACGAGGTCCCGGTCGGTGTCCTCGCGCACCTGCTGCGGAGTGCGCCCGGTGTGCCGGGCGAGCACCTGCTCCAGCTGCGCCCGGGTGCGGGCGATCTCCTCGGCCTCGAGGATGAGGTCCGGAACGGTGCCCCGGCCCTGCGCGGCCGGCTGGTGCAGCACCACCCGGGCGTGCGGCAGCACCGAGCGCCGTCCCGGGGCGCCGGCCGCCAGCAGGACCGCGGCGGCCGAGACCGCCTGGCCCACGCACGTGGTCTCCACGGGCGCGCCCACGTGCTGCATGGCGTCGTAGACTGCGAGCATCGCCGTGGTGGAGCCGCCCGGGGAATTGATGTAGAAGCCGATCGGGCGGTCGGAGCCATAGGAGTCCAGGTAGAGCAGCTGGGCGATCAGGACGTTGGCGACCCCGTCGTCGATCTCGGTGCCGAGGTAGACGATGCGCTCCACGAGGAGCCGGCTGAAGACGTCCATGCTGCGCTCGCCGTGGGGCGTGCGCTCGACGACGTAGGGCACCGCGTAGCTGCTCACGACCCCACCCCCGCAGTCGCCGCGGCGGCGGTGCCGGCGGCGCGGGGCCGCACGTCGTCGAGCCCGGCGATGACCCGGTCCACGAACCCGTAGGCGAGGGCCTCCTCGGCGGTGAACCAGCGGTCCCGCTGGGAGTCGGCGGTGATCCGCTCGAGCGGCTGGCCGGTGTGCTCGGCGATGAGCCCGAGCACGGTGTCCCGGGTGTGGCGCAGGTCCTCGGCCTGGATGGCGATGTCCACGGCGGTGCCGCCGATCCCGGCCGAGCCCTGGTGCAGCAGGATCCGGGCGTGCGGCAGGGCGCTGCGCTTGCCCGGAGTGCCGGCCGAGAGCAGGAACTGCCCGGCGCTGCAGGCCAGCCCCATGGCGAGGGTGGACACGTCGTTGGGGATGATCCGCATGACGTCCATGATCGCGAGCATGGCCGGGACGGAGCCGCCCGGGGAGTTGATCCAGAGGGAGATGTCCCGCCGGGGGTCCTGGGCGGAGAGCAGCAGCAGCTGCGTGCAGAGCCGGTTGCCGGTGGCCTGGTCCAGCTCGGCGCCCAGCACGATGATGCGCTGCTCCAGGAGCCGGGAGGCGAGCTCGTCGTCGATCGGGGTCCGGGGTGGTGCGGTGGTGGTGTTCATGGGCCCAGCGTGGACCCGGGCGTCTCCCGGCGGAACCCGTTTCTGCCCTGGGCGGCTCTGCTCTGCGCGGCTCTGCCCCGGGCTGATCTGCCCCGGGCTGATCTGCCTTGCGCTGTACCGCGCCGCGCTGCTCGGGTCAGAGCGGCGCCGGGGGCGCCTCCCTCGTGGAGGACGCCCCCGGCGTGCTGTCGTGCGGCGGGCCGGGGCGTCACCGCACCGGCCGGCCCGGGCGTCAGCCCCGGGTGGTGGACCGGCGGCGCAGGACGACGCCCGTGGCCGCGAGCAGCCCGGCGCCGGTCAGGGCCATCAGCCCCAGACCGTTGCCCTGGTCCGTGGAGCCGGTGCCGGCGGCGGCGGTCTGCACGTTCCAGCCCGGGTTGGTCGCGTACATCGAGGAGCCGGGCACCCAGTGGCTCGGGGAGGTCCCCGGGCTCCACGGCGCGCCGGGGGTGGCCTGCGGGCCCACCACCACGCCGCGGTCCACGTCGACGTCGTAGCCGCCGCCGTCGTAGCCGCCGCCGGCGCCCTCGGTGTCGTCGTCGTCCTCGTCGCCGGCGCCGGCCGGGGCCGCGCAGGCCGCGAGGGCCTCGTCGAACAGGGCCTCCAGCTCGTCGACGTCGACCCCGACGTCACCGAGCTCGAGCCGGAGATCGGCGAGGTCCTCGATCGCGAGGTCGAGGGCGATCTGCGCCTCGATGGCCGCCGCGACGGCGGCGTCCAGGTCCACCAGGGCGGTCTCGACGCGCTCCTCGGCGTCATCCACGTCGGCGAGCAGCTGCAGCTCGGCGTCCAGCACGGCCTGCGCCGCGTCCAGCTCGGCCTCGGCCTCGGCCACGGCCTCCTCGTCGGACTCCACGGCAGCCCGGGCGTCCACGAGGGACTCCGGCTCCACCTGCGCCTCGGCCAGCTCGGCCTCCGCGTCCGTCACGTCGGCGTCGGCGTCGGCGAGGACCGCGGCCGCGGCCTCGACGTCCACCTCGGCCGCGGCCACGGCGTCCTCGGCGTTCCCGACGGATCCGGCGGTGTCCACGGCGGCCTGGGCGTCGGCGACCGCGTCGGCCGCGGCATCGGCCGTCTCGACGGCGGCGTCGAGGTCGGCCTGCGCGGTGGCCACGGCCTCCGCGGCCGCGACCTGGGCGGCCACGGCGACGTCGAGCTCGGCTCGGTCTTCGTCCGCCGCGGCTCAGGCGTCCGGCAGGACGGCGACGGGGACGTCCACCTCGGTCAGCGCGGCCTC
>NZ_JBHVDI010000037.1:0-26922 GCF_042802875.1 Kocuria sp. NPDC057446
CATCCCCGAGGGGATGCGGCCGTCGCGCGTGTCCGGGCGGATCAGACGTGCACGTGCAGGCGCCGGGCCGCCTCCGAGATCGAGCCCGTCAGGGACGGGTAGATCGTGAAGGTGTCGGCGAGGTCGTCGACGTGCAGCTTGTGCGTGACGGCCAGGGAGATCGGGAAGATCAGCTCGGAGGCGCGGGGGCCCACCACCACGCCGCCGATCACCGTGCCGGAGCCCTTGCGGGAGAAGATCTTCACGAAGCCGTCCTCGACCGCCATCATCTTGGCGCGCGGGTTCGTGGAGAGCTTCAGCATGATCGTGTCCGCCTGGTAGGTGCCGTCCTCGATGGCCTTCTCGCTCACGCCCACGGAGGCGATCTCGGGCGAGGTGAAGATGTTGGAGGCCACCAGATGGGTGCGCAGCGGCTTGACGGCGTCGCCCATCAGGTGCGCCACGGCGATCCGGCCCTGCATGGCCGCCACGGAGGCCAGCGGCAGCACGCCCGTGCAGTCGCCCACCGCGTAGACGCCCGGCACGGTGGTGCGGGAGACGCCGTCGACCTTGATGTGCCCGGACTCGGCCCGGGCCACCCCGACCTCCTCGAGCCCGAGGTCCTCGGTGGCCGGGATCGCGCCGACGGCGATCAGGCAGTGCGAGCCCGCGATCTTGCGCCCGTCCGAGAGCGTGGCCACCACGCCGTTCTCGGTCCGCTCCACGGAGTCCGCGCGGGTGCGGTTGAGCACGTTCATGCCGCGGCGCTCGAACACGTTCTCGAGGACGGCCGCCGCGTCCTGGTCCTCGCCGGGCAGCACCTGGTCCCGCGAGGAGACGAGGGTGACCTCGGACCCGAGGCCCCGGTAGGCCGAGGCGAACTCCGCGCCGGTGACCCCGGAGCCCACCACGATCATGTGCTCGGGCACCTCGGTGAGGTGGTAGACCTGCTTCCAGTTGAAGATCCGCTCCCCGTCCGGCTTCGCCGACGGCAGCTCGCGCGGCAGGGACCCGACGGCGAGCAGCACGGCCTGCGCGTCGAGGGTGTACTCCAGCCCGTCCTCGGTGCTCACCTGGACGCTGGTGGGGCTGAGCAGCCGGCCGGTGCCCGCGATCACGCGCACCCCCACCCGCTCGAGACCGCGCTTGATGTCCCGGGACTGGGACGCCGCGAGGCGCAGCAGGCGGGTGTTGACCTTCTCCAGGTCCACGGCGAGGTCGTTGATCTCGTTGCCGTCCTTGCTGCCGCCGCGCACGTGCACCCCGAGGTCCGCGGCCTCGGCGAAACGGGTCATCGCGTCGGCGGAGGCGATGAGCGTCTTGGAGGGGACCACGTCCGTCAGCACGGCGGAGCCTCCGAGACCCTGCTGCTCGACGATGGTCACGTCCGCGCCGAGACTGGCGGCGACCAGGGCGGCCTCGTAGCCGCCGGGACCGCCGCCGATGATGACGAGCTTCTGGATGGAGAATTCGCTGTGTGCAGTCACCCGGCCATTCTTGCAGGTGCCGCAACGCGGGCGGAACCGGCCCGGCCGCACCGGGCCGCCCGGGACCATGCGGTAGCTTGGGCGGGTGGACACAGAGCACAGCGCCGATCGAGCCGACCCCTTCGAGCTCGCCCAGGAGGCCGCGGACGCCCTCCGCCGGGCCACCGGGGTCGACACGCACGAGATCGCCCTGACCCTCGGCTCCGGCTGGGGCCAGGCCGCCGAGCTGATCGGCGAGACCGTCGCCGAGATCCCGGCCGCGCAGATCCCCGGGTTCAGCCCGCCCGCCCTCGAGGGCCACGTGGGCACGCTGCGCTCCGTGCGCACCGCCGACGGCCGGCACGCGCTGGTGATCGGCGCCCGCACCCACTACTACGAGGGCCGGGGCGTGCGCCCCGTGGTCCACGGCGTGCGCGCCGCGGCCGCCGCCGGGGCGCGCACCATGATCCTGACCAACGGCTGCGGCGGGCTGAACCCCTCCTGGGGCCCCGGCACCCCGGTGCTCATCAGCGACCACCTCAATCTCACGGGCCGGTCCCCGCTCGAGGGCGCCACGTTCGTGGACCTCACCGACCTGTACTCCCCGCGGCTGCGGGAGCTGGCCCGCGGGGTGGACCCCACCCTCGACGAGGGCGTCTACGCGCAGTTCCCCGGCCCGCACTACGAGACGCCCGCCGAGGTGCGGATGGCTGGGGTGCTCGGCGCCGACCTCGTGGGGATGTCCACCGCCCTCGAGGCCATCGCCGCCCGGCACGCCGGGATGGAGGTCTTCGGGATCTCGCTCGTGACCAACCAGGCCGCCGGCATCTCCGCGTCCCCGCTCTCCCACGAGGAGGTCCTCGAGGCCGGACGGGCCGCGGGCGCCCGGATCTCGGAGCTGCTCGCCCGCATCGTCGCCCAGCTCTGACCGGCCCGGGCCGGCACGGTTCCCCGGACCGGCACCCCGGCGCACCGGACACCCGCACCGGCCACCCTTACCGGACACCTCAGGAGACCGCGCCATGACCACCGCCCCCCGCACCGATCCGGAGCTCCTCGACACCGCCCGCGCGTGGGCCGCCGCCGACCCGGACCCCGACACCCGCGCCGAGCTGGAGGCCCTCATCGAGGCGGCCGCCGCCGGCGACGCGGCCGCGCGCGCGGAGCTGGCCGACCGCTTCTCGGGCACCCTCCAGTTCGGCACGGCCGGCCTGCGGGCCGCACTGGGCGCGGGCCCGATGCGGATGAACCGGGTGGTGGTGCTGCGCGCCGCCGCCGGACTGGCCGCCCACGTCCTGGCCACGGCCGTCCCGGCGGACGGCCCGGCGGACACCGCGGACGGCACCGCCCGGCGCCCCCGCGCCGTGGTCGGCTACGACGCCCGGCGCAACTCCGAGGTCTTCGCCCGGGACACCGCCGCGGTGTTCACGGCCGCCGGCATCGAGACGCTGCTGCTGCCCGCGCCGCTGCCCACCCCCGTCCTCGCGTGGGCCGTGCGGGCCCACGAGGCCGAGGTGGGCGTGATGGTCACGGCCAGCCACAATCCGCCGGCGGACAACGGCTACAAGGTCTACCTCGGCGGCCGGGCCGTGGAGCCGGAGGCCCGCGGCTGCCAGATCGTGGCCCCCCACGACCGGCTGATCGCCGGGCGGATCGCCGCCGTCGGCCCGGTCGAGGACATCCCCCGGGCGCAGGACGGGTGGACCGTCCTGTCCGCCGGCGTCGAGCAGGACTACCTCGAGGCCGTCCTTCCCGCCGTGGTCCCCGGGCTCACGGCCGCGAGGGCCGAGCGACCCCTGCGGATCATCCTCACCCCGCTGCACGGGGTGGGCGGGCGCACGACGACGGAGGCCCTGCGACGGGCCGGACTCGCCGACGTCCACGTGGTCCCCGAGCAGGCCGAGCCGGACCCGGACTTCCCCACCGTCGCGTTCCCCAATCCCGAGGAGCCCGGCGCCCTGGACCTGGCCCTGGCCACCGCGCGGGCCGTGGGCGCGGACCTGGTCCTGGCCAACGACCCCGACGCGGACCGGGTGGCCGTGGCCGTCCCGGTGCCCGGCGGCACGGGGCAGGACTGGCGGATGCTGCGCGGGGACGAGGTCGGCGCGCTGCTCGGCCGGGCCGCGGCGGCCCGCTGCGCCGGCCGCGAGGGCGCCGTGTTCGCGAACTCCATCGTCTCCTCGCGCCTGCTCGGACGGATCGCCGCCGCGGCGGGGATCGCGCACCAGGAGACGCTCACCGGCTTCAAGTGGATCGCCCGCGTCCCGGGGCTGGCGTACGGCTACGAGGAGGCGCTGGGCTACTGCGTGGCGCCGGACGTGGTCAGGGACAAGGACGGGATCAGCGCTGCCGTGGCGGTCGCCGTGCTCGCCGACGAGCTGCGCGCGCAGGGCCGCACCCTGCTGGACGTGCTGGACGAGCTCGCCCTGGCCCACGGTCTGTACGCCACCGACCAGCTGAGCGTCCGGGTGGCGGACCTGCACCGCATCCCGGCCATGGCGGCCGCCCTGCGCGACGCCCCGCCGGCGACCCTGGGCGGCTCCGACGTCGTCGAGGTCGCCGACCTCGCCGCCGGGGGCACGGGGCTGCCGCCCACCGACGGCCTGCGCCTGCTCACCGCGGACGGCACCCGGGTGATCGTGCGCCCCTCGGGGACCGAGCCGAAGCTCAAGTGCTACCTCGAGGTGGTCGCCCCGGTGGCCCGTCCTGCCGGGCTGTCCGCCGCCCGCACCGAGGCCCAGGAGCGGCTCGGCCGGATCCGCGCCGAGCTCGAGGACGCGCTGGGGATCTGACCGCGCGCCGGTCGTGCGGCGCGGCGCCGTCGGCGTCCTCGGCCCCGGCGGCTCGATCCCTAGGTCGTGGGATCCCGGGTCCGGTCCGGCCCGGGCGCGGTGCCCGACAGCACCGGCGGCTGCGTCCCGTCCGCGCCGCGGGCGAGCACCCGGCGCGAGATCGCCCAGGTGGAGCGGGTGACCACGACCTCGAGCGGCCCCTGGCCCCGGGCCCGTCGCCACAGCAGGGCGAACGCCGTGAAGAGCACGAGCTGGCCCACCGTCCAGGCGGCGGGCGCGAGGTCGTAGTACTCGGGCCAGAGCACGAGCAGGTGGGCCGTGTAGAGCGTGAACGTCATCGCGCCCGCCGCGGCGAGCGGTGCGAGGATCCTGCCGGCCACCCGCTCCAGGAGCAGGCAGACGCCGAGGACGGACAGCGCCACGCCCACGTTGAGCAGCAGGAAGAAGGGCGTGTTCGTGTGCGGGGTGGAGACGAGCAGCCACCACAGGGTGTCGGTGGGCAGCGTGGGATCCCCGCCGAACACCATCACCTCGTCGATCTGCGCCTCGTCCATCCAGGGCGTGCCGGCGGCGATCGCCTCGTAGCCGCCGAGCACCTGCACCGCGAGGACGGAGGCCGACCACACGAGCAGGGCCACGGCCGCCCCGATGGTCGCGAGCAGCGTCTGCACCCGCCGGCTCGTGAGGTCCGTGCGCCCCACGGCGAGCCCGGCCAGCAGGAACGCCATCCACGGCAGCGCAGGGTAGACGCCCGTCAGCAGCAGCTGGGACAGCACGGTGCCCGGGTCGAGGACCACGTCCAGGAGGCTCGGGTTCTCGTACTCCAGGCCGGGGAGCACGTCGACGGACCACTGCATGAGAAACGGGGCGACGAGCGCGAAGAGCGCGGCGCACAGCAGGAGGGACCGCGTGCGCAGGCGCAGGAACGGAATGGCCAGCAGGAAGAGCACCCCGTAGTAGATCAGGATGTTGCTGACCGGCAGCTCGAGGAAGCCGAGGAGGAAGCCGACCAGCGCGATCGTCCCCGCCCGCCCCGCCAGCGCCCATCGGGAGGCCGTCATCCGCCGGCCCGTCCGGGGAGTGCGCCCGCCCGAGGCGAAGGCCAGGCTGACCCCCGCCAGCGTGGCGAACAGCGCGGCGGAGTGGCCGGCGAACAGGGTCCAGGACAGGGTGGCATCGCCCGTCTGCTCGTCCCACGAGGGCAGCGTGTGCACGGCGACCATGCCGAACAGGGCCAGGCCACGGGCGGCGTCCACCCCGATGAGGCGTCGGGCCGGCCGCGGGGCCCCGGCGCCGTCGGCCCCTGTGCCTCCGGTCGGGACGCCGGTGGCGGTGACCGCCCCGGACGGCGGCGTGCGTTCTGCGGACATGCGGTTCCCCCAGGGATCGATCGGCGCGTGCACCCGGGCCCGGAACGGTCCGGTCCGCGCCCCCCGGCACGGCGCCCGGCCCCTGCCGGCCCGTCGTGGTCGACGGGCGCACGGCGCACAGCTGCACGATCGGATCTTACAAGAGCAAACGCCGAACGGACATCCCCGCCGGGGAACCCTGGGGTCCGGGCGGGGAACGCCTGGCTAGGACGCGTCCTGCGCGTCCTCCTGCGCGTCCTCCTCGGCGGCGTCCAGGGCGCGCTGGAGGATGCGGGCGTAGGGCAGACCGAAGTGGTCCACGCCGTCCCGGTAGCGGATCCGGGCGCGCTCGAAGCCCTGCTCCTCGTACCACCGGTGTCCGTCCCACGCCGCGGACAGGGCGTTGAACCGTGCCTGCGGGTCGGTGCCGTCGTCCTCCGTGCCCACGTCCCAGCGCAGCCGCAGGTCCTGGAGCTGCTCCCGGGTGGGCTCCGCCGCGGGCGAGTCGGGGGCCTGCCCGCCGCCCATCATGATCGCGCCGCCGCCCGGCACGAGGTCCAGGTGGTCCGCGAGCAGCTCCTGGCTGATGAACTGCGCCCCGCCGGAGTAGCCGGTCAGCCAGGTGCGGGAGCGGTCGATGTCGTACTCGGGCTCGAGGCGCTCCTCGACGAGCGAGAGGAACCACCGCGCGTTGAGGTCCCGTTCCTCCCACCAGGTGATCTCCCCCGCGCGGTCGGGAGTCCGCGGGACCACCAGCATCATGTTGTGCTCCCGTGCGACCTCGGCCAGGCAGGAGGCGGTGTACTGGGGGTTCTCGTACTCGAAGGCGCCGTCCCCGTGGAAGTGGTACACGACGCCCACCGGACGGTCCCAGTCGAGCCCGTCGGCGAGGACGTGGTAGGAGCTGGTGATCCCGCCGTGCTCGTGCTCGAGCCGGAAGCGGTCCTGCCGCTGCTCCCCCGGGCCGAACACGCGGGCGTCCAGGACGGCCGCGTCCGTGGGCCCGCCGGGACCCCGGGCGGTCACGCGGACGTCCTCGAGCCCGTAGCGGGCGCACGAGACGGTCTCCGGGGTGCCGGCCTCCGGGGTCCCGGGCTCGGGGGTCCCGCCGTCCCGGCCGACCAGCAGGGCCACGGTGGTGACGAGCAGGAGCACCAGCGCGAGGGACCCCGCCCCGAGCAGCCGCAGCCGGCGCCGGGCGCGCCGGGAGGTCTGGCCGCGGTGGCGGTGCTGGTGCGGCAGCCAGGACCACGGCCACCGGGGACCGCGCCGAGAAAGTTGTCGTGTCACCCGGTCATCCTATGGAGGAGTGCCTGGGAGAACCCCGACGACGTGCCGTCAGGCCGGCAGCGCGACCAGCACCCGCCCGTCCCGCACCTCCACCGGGTGCACCGGCAGGGCGGGACCGTCCCCGGTGAGGCACCGGCCGGTGGCGAGGTCGTACACCTCCTTGTGCAGCGGCGAGGCGACCGTGACGGCTGCGCCGCGGGAGCCCAGGATGCCGCGCGCCATCACGCAGGCCCCGGTGCGGGGATCGCGGTGCCCGGCCGCGAGCACCGTGGTGGCGTCCACCCGGTACAGGGCCACCTGGCGGCCCGCCACCCGCGCGGCCTCGCCCCACAGGGGCTCGAGGTCCGCCAGCGCGCACACGTCGTGCCAGGTCGTGCCGGCGGCCGGTGCCGCCGGGTCCGCCGACGCGGCGCCGGGCGGGACGGCGGCCGGAATGGTGGTCAGGGTGGTCGTCATCGAGGGCCTCCTGTGGCTCGGGGAACGTCGTGCTCGACGCTAGGCGGGGCGGATGACGCCCGCGCGCCGGGGCGGTTTCGCCTCCGTCACGGCCCGCTCACACGGGACCGGGGCACCGGTGAGGGAAGTGAAAGGCGACCGGAACCGAGGGGCAACGGCGGGGCAATCCCCGCTTCCTAGAGTCGGGTGAACGCCCCAGCCGCCCGCCACTCCCCGGAGGTCCCCGTGCCGCGCTCCCCCTTCTCGCCGCAGTCCCCCCAGCACGTCGTCGTGGTCGGCGGCGGCCCCGCCGCCCACCGGTTCGCGGAGGCGGTGCTGTCCGCGGAGGACCACCACGTGCGCCTGACCGTGTTCGCCGACGAGCCGTGGGTGCCCTACGACCGGGTCCAGCTCTCGAAGGCGCTGACCGGCCCCGCCGGGACGGTCGACCTCACCCTGGGCGGCGGCACCGTGTGGCAGGACCCGCGGGTGGAGCTGCGCCAGGGGGTGAAGGCCCGGGAGATCGACCCCGCGGCCCGCACGGTCACCGCCGCGGACGGCACCGTGACCGGCTACGACGAGCTCGTCCTGGCCACCGGCTCCGACGCCGCCCGCCTGGACGTCCCCGGCGCCCACCACGCGTTCGTCTACCGCACGCTCGACGACGTCGCGGGCATCCGCGCCGAGGTCGAGCGGCTGCGCGCCCGCTACGGGCGCACTCCGCGCGGCGTGGTCATCGGCGGCGGCCTCCTGGGCCTGGAGGCCGCGGGCGGGCTGCAGGAGCTCGGCGCGGAGGCCACGGTGGTGCACTCCCGCCGGTGGCTGATGAACGCCCAGCTCGACGAGGGCGCCGGCCGCTCCCTCAACGCCCTCATCGCCGCCCGCGGCGTGCGCCTGCACCTGGGCGAGCGGCCCTCCGGCGTGGGGCTGCGCAAGTCCGACGGCGAGGTGTGCGCCGTCGAGTTCCGGGACTCGGACGACCTCGAGGCGGACCTGGTCATCGTGGCCACCGGCATCCGGGCCCGGGACCGGCTGGCCTTCAACGCGGGCGTGGCGACCGCCCCGCGCGGCGGCGTGGTCATCGACGAGGCCTGCCGCACCTCCGCGGAGCACGTGTGGGCGATCGGCGAGGTCGCCTCCTGGAACGGGGAGTGCCTGGGGCTCGTGGCCCCCGCGAACACCATGGCGGAGATCGTCGCGGACCGGCTGGCCGGCGGGCGCTCCACGTTCGACGGCTTCGACACCGCGACCAAGCTCAAGCTCTCCGGCGTGGACGTGGCCTCCTTCGGGGACGCCTACGGCGAGACGGAGGACTGCCTCGAGGTCGTCTACGCCGACCCCGCCCGCGGGCTGTACCAGAAGGTCGTGGTGACCCAGGACGCGCGGACCCTGCTGGGCGGGGTGTTCGTGGGCGACGCGGAGCCGTACAACGCGCTGCGCCCGCTGCTGGGCCGGGAGCTGCCCGGCGAGCCCGGGGCCTATCTCTCCGCCTCCGGCGCGGACGCCCCGGCCGGGGACCTGCCCGACGACGCCGTGCTCTGCTCCTGCAACAACGTCAGCACCGGGGCGGTGCGGGAGCAGATCGCCTGCGGCGTGCACGAGGTCGGGGAGCTCAAGACGTGCACCCGGGCCGGCACGCAGTGCGGGTCCTGCCTCCCGATGCTCAAGAGGACCCTGGACCTGGAGCTCGCCAAGGCCGGCGTGGAGGTCTCGAAGGCGCTGTGCGAGCACTTCGGGCTCTCCCGCGCCGAGCTCTTCGAGGCCGTGCGCGCCCTCGACCTCACCTCGTGGGACGAGGTCGTCGCCCGCTTCGGCACCGGCCTGGGCTGCGACATCTGCAAGCCCGTGGTCGCCTCCGTGCTCGCCTCCCAGCGGGACGAGTACGTGCTCGACGCCGGCCGGGGCGCCCTGCAGGACACCAACGACCGGGCACTGGCCAACATGCAGAAGGACGGCACCTACTCGGTGGTCCCGCGCGTGCCGGCCGGGGAGATCACCCCGGAGAAGCTCATCGTGCTCGGCGAGGTCGCCCGGAAGTACGGGCTCTACACCAAGATCACCGGCGCCCTGCGGGTGGACATGTTCGGGGCCCGCCTCGAGCAGCTGCCCGAGATCTGGCGGGAGCTCGTGGACGCGGGCTTCGAGTCCGGGCAGGCCTACGGCAAGGCCCTGCGCAACGTGAAGTCCTGCGTGGGCTCCTCGTGGTGCCGCTACGGGGTGCAGGACTCCGTGGGCATGGCCGTGCGGCTGGAGCTGCGCTACCGGGGGCTGCGCTCCCCGCACAAGTTCAAGATGGGCGTCTCGGGCTGCGCCCGCGAGTGCGCCGAGGCCCGCGGCAAGGACGTGGGCATCATCTCCACGACCGACGGCTGGAACCTCTACACCGGCGGCAACGGCGGCGCCACGCCGGCCCACGCCCAGCTGCTGGCTCAGGGCCTGGACGACGAGACCCTCGTCCGGTACATCGACCGGTACCTCATGTACTACATCCGCACCGCGGACCGGATGCAGCGCACGGCCCGCTGGCAGGAGGAGCTCGACGGCGGGATCGAGCACGCGCGCGCCGTCGTCGTCGAGGACTCCCTGGGCATCGGCGAGGAGCTCGAGGCCGCGATGGCCCGGCACGTGGACCGCTACGAGGACGAGTGGGCGGCGACGCTGAGGGATCCCGAGCGGCTGCGCCGCTTCCGCTCCTTCGTCAACGACGCCGCCCCGGACGACTCCCAGGACTACGTGCTCGAGCGCGGTCAGCGGCGGCCCGCGACCGACGCCGAGCGCGCCGCCGCCGAGACCGGCGACGGCCCCGTGCTGCTGACCGGCCCGCGCATCCCCGTGCGCGAGGGCGCCGCGCCCGCCGGGGCCTGATGCGGCCCGGCCCCGCCCGGGACGCCGGCGGTGGTGCGGGTGTCGCCAGGGGTCCCGGCGGCGCAGTCCGTGCGGAACCGGAAACACGGGGTAACACCCCGGTCACAGGGCCGACCTACGCTCGGGAGATGACCGCCGCCCCCTCCGTCCCCGCCCCTGTCGGCCCCGGCACGCCCGGCGCGCTCGGCGAGCTGACCGGGTTCCGCGTCGGCGTGACGGCCCACCGCCGCGCCACCGACTTCATCGCCGCCCTGGAGCGCCGCGGCGCCCAGGTGGTGCACGCCCCCGCCCTGATGATCTCGCCGGTGGCCGAGGACACCCGGGTGGTCGAGGACACCCGCACGCTGCTCGCCCACCGGCCCGGGGTCGTCGTGGTCACCACGGCCTACGGTCTGCGCCGGTGGTTCGAGGCCGCCGACGCCGCGGGTCTCGGGGAGGACCTGCGGGACGCCTTCCGGGCCGCCCGGGTCCTCGCCCGCGGGGCCAAGGCCCGGGGCCAGGTGCTCTCCCTCGAGCTCGAGGACGCGGAGGTCTCCGCCGACGAGCGGACCTCCTCGGTGGTCGACCGGCTCCTGGCCGACGGCGTGAACGGGGCCCGCGTGGCCGTCCAGCTGCACGGGCTCACGGACCAGCTCCAGCTGGAGCGCCTCGTGGCCGCGGGCGCGCAGGTGGACACGGTCTCCCCCTACCGGTGGCTGTCCGCCGACGACGGCGAGCGCCTGCCCGCCCTGATCCGCGAGGTGTGCGAGCGCCGCCTGGACGTGCTGACCTTCACCGCCGCCCCGGCCGTGGACTCGCTGTTCAGCACCGCCCAGGAGCTGGGCCGCTACGAGGACCTCGTGGACGCCCTGCGCACGGACGTCACGGCCGCCGCGGTGGGCCCCGTGTGCGCCGGGCCGCTGCTGGAGGCCGGCGTGCAGCCGCTGGTGCCCGAGCGCTTCCGGCTGGGCGCCCTGGTCCGGGCGGTGTGCACCCACGCGGCCGAGGAGCGCACGCTGGTGGTGCCCACCCGGCACGGGACGCTGCGGCTGAGGAGCACCGGCGCGGCCCTGGCGGACGAGTTCGTCCCGCTCTCCGACGCCCAGGTCGCGGTGCTGCGGGCGCTGGCCGCGCAACCCGGCGCGGTCGTGTCCCGGGGGGCGCTGCTGTCCGCGGTGCCGGGCCTGGAGACCGAGCACGCTCTGGAGATGGTGATCTCCCGGCTGCGGCGGGTCCTGCCCGCTCCCCTGGTCGCCACCGTGATCAAGCGGGGCTACCGACTGGACCGCTGAGCCGGCGTCCGGGCCACGGTCCGGCGCACGGGCCGGACGACGGCGGCCATACCCCGCTCCAGGGGGCCGCGCCCGAAGGCCCGCTGCCAGGCGAGGGCGAACAGCACGGAGAGCAGCAGACTCGCCACCAGCCACAGCGCGGGGGCGGTGTAGAACACCTCGAAGGACAGGAACACGAGGTGCGCCGTGTACAGGGTCAGGCTCATCGTGCCCATGGCCGCCACGGGCAGCAGCCAGGTGCTGTGCCGGCGGGCGAGGAGCAGGCAGCTCCCGACCACGGCCAGGCTCACGCCCAGGCTCCAGGCCACGGAGAACGGCGTGTTGACGTCCGGGGTGGTGAGCACGAGCCACCACGGCGAGGTGGTCGGCAGCCTCCCCTCCGGGCCGTAGGTCAGCAGGCTCTCCAGCTGCGCCGCGGTGAGGTCCGGGTCGCTGAACAGCAGCCGCGTGTAGACGTCCCCGGCGTAGAGCAGCTGCCGCGAGACGAGCTTCGCGGTCACCGCGAGGAGCGCTCCCACCACGACCAGCCGGACCTGCACGTCCCGGCGGCGGAGGTTGAGCCGGCCGATCGCCATCCCCGCCAGCACGTAGGCCAGGTAGGGCAGCGCCGGGTAGGTCCCCGTCAGGAGGAGCTGCCCGAGGACCGCGAGCGGCTCGGTGACCAGGGTGGCGGCGGTCGGGTTGTACGAGGAGAACTCCGGCAGCGCGTCCCCGGCGAGGTGGAGCAGCAGCGGCCCCGCCACCAGGGCGACGGCCGCGCCGAGGAACAGCGCCCGCGGTCCGAGCCCCAGGACGGGCAGGGCGAGCAGGAAGTACGCGGCGAAGTAGATCAGGATGTTGTAGGCGGGCGGCTCCGGCGGCATCAGCCGGCCGATGAGCAGCGCGAGCACCAGCAGCAGCAGGGCCCGCACCGCGACCCCGGCCCGGGCGGCCGTCAGCTCACGGCCCCGGACCGGCCGCCGGCCGCCGGAGGTCAGCGCCAGGCCCGTGCCCGCCAGCAAGGCGAACAGCGCCGGGGAGTCGCCGGGGAACAGGATCCACGTCACCGTGGGCCGGCCCGTGGCGGCGTAGGACATGGGCAGGATGTGCACGCACATGATGGCCACGAGCGCCAGGCCGCGGGCGGCGTCGAGGCCCACCAGGCGCCGCGTGCCGTGCCGGGCACCGGGCGCGGCGGGGGTCGCAGGGGCCGCGGGCGGCTTCTCGCGGGGGCGCTCCCTCATGATTGGTCGTCCTGTTCGTCGGGTCCGGCCCGGTCACGGCGGGCGGCGGGCGCGACCATCTTCGCACCCCCGTGCACCCCGGCCAACCGGAACGGCACCGCGCCGGCGTCCCCTGTTGTGCCGGGGCACGCACGAGGGCGGTGCCGGGAGCCGTCACGCCGCGGCGGCGTGCTCCTCGACGAGCCGGCGCACGGTGTCCCGGCAGCCCCCGCAGCCGGTCGAGGCGCGGGTGGCGCAGCGGACCTCCTCGAGGGTCGTGGCGCCCTGCCCCACGGCCTCGGTGATCCGGCCCAGGGTGACGCCGGCGCAGTGGCAGACGGTCGACCCGGGCGTCATCGGGGTCTCCTGGGGCGTCCCCGCGTCCGGGCCGTCGGGGCGCAGCAGCATGCTCGGGTCCTCGGGCACGGGCTCGCCGCGGTCGTGCAGCAGCCCGATGCCGGCCGCGGAGCGGGGCAGCCCGAGCACCGCGTAGCCCGCGAGCGTGCGGTCGGGGCGCAGCACGAGCTTCGCGTAGGTCCCGGCGTCGCCGTCCGCCCACTGCACCACGGACCCGCCGTCCGGGCGGGAATCCCACGGCAGGCCCCCGACCTCCCCGGCGCAGGCGAGCTCCACCTGGTGCGCCTTCAGCCGCACGGCGCCGGCGGGGCCCTCGGTCAGGGGGGCGAGCACGGCCGTCCCGCCGTCGGCCACGGCCTCGAGCTCGGCGCGGAACCGGGCGGCCAGCCACTCCGCCTGCCGCCAGCCGGGGCCGATCAGACCGGACGGGCCCATCCCGTCCCGGCCCGGGCAGACCCGGCAGGAGGGGTCCTGGCACAGCACCTCGGCGCAGTCGCCGATTGCGAACACGCGCCGCTCCACGTCGGCCTCGAGCTCGTGGTCCACCACGATCCCGCGGGCGGTGCGCAGTCCGGCGCCCGCGGCGAGCTCCGTGCGCGCGGTGACGCCGATCGACAGCAGCAGCAGCTCGCCCGGCACGGTCCGGCCGTCCTGGAGCACGAGCCCGCGGAAGGACCGGTCGCCGCCGAGGGCCACCTCGCGCGCCTGGGTCCCGGAGACCACCTCCACGCCGGCGGCGGCGAGGGCGCGGCCCAGCAGCGCGCCGCCGGCTGCGTCGAGGGAGCGGGTCAGCACCCAGGGGGCGTGGTGGACCACGGTCACCGGGCAGCCGGCCTCGCGCGCGGCCAGCGCGGCCTCGAGTCCGAGCACACCGCCGCCGAGGACCACCACGCGGCCCCGACGGGCGACGACGGCGCGCACCGCGCGGGCGTCGCGCAGGTCCCGCAGCGCCGTGACCCCGGCGGGCAGGTGCGCGTAGGCGCCGGGGTCCGGGTTGAGTCCCCGCAGCACGGGCAGGTTGGGGCGGGCCCCAGTGGCCAGGACCAGCCGGTCGTAGCCGAGCTCCCGGGTCTCCCCCGTCGGCCCGTCCGTGAGCCGCAGGATGCGGCGGGAGCGGTCGATGCGGGTGACCTCCGTGCCGAGCAGGACGTCGACCCCGGAGCGGGCCAGGTGCTCGGGGTCGGTCAGGGCCATCGTGGCGCGCTCGGCGCGGCCCATCGCGTGCTCGCCCACGAGCACCCGGTTGTAGGCCGGGTCGGCCTCCCCGCCGATCACGGTGAGCCGGATCGTGCCCGCGGCGGCGAGCTCGGCGACGTCGTCGACGAAGCGGGCGGCCACGGGGCCGAAGCCGATCACGACCACGTGCTCGCCGGCTCGCATGGGGGTGCCCGCCGAGCGGGTGGGGCGGCGCGGGCTCATCGGGCGGCCTCCTCGGCGTCAACGGCCGGGACGGTGACGGCCCGGACGGTGACGGCCCGGACGGTGACGGAGCCCGCCTTGAACTCGGGCATGGCCGAGACCGGGTCCACGGCCGCGGAGGACACCAGCCGGTTGGCGGTCTGCTCCCCGGCGTAGTGGAAGGGCAGGAACACGGTGTCGGGGCGGATGTCGGTGCTCAGTTCGGCGCGGGCCACGGCCCGGCCGCGGGCGCTGGTCAGCTCCACGGCGGCGCCGTCGGGGATCCCGAGGGACGCGGCGGTCGCGGGGTGGATCTGCAGCCCGGCGCCGGGCCGGGCCTCGTGCAGCGAGGGCACGCGGCGGGTCTGGTTGCCGGACTGGTAGTGCTCCAGCCAGCGGCCGGTCACCAGGGTCAGGGTCCCCGGCCGGTGCAGCGGCTCCCGACGGTGGGCCGGCGGGCTCGGGTCCACGGACCGGCCGGCGGCGCGCGGCCGGACCGGGACGAGCACGGCGCGCCCGTCCGGGTGGCCGAAGCGGTCGAGGAAGACCCGCGGCGTGCCCTCCGCCGCCCCGGCGGGCTGCGGCCAGTGGCACGCGGCGCCGGCGTCCAGGGCGGCCCAGTCGATCCCGGAGTAGTCGGCCCGGCCCCCGGCCGAGGCGCGGCGCAGCTCGGCGAAGACCTCCTCCGGGTCGGGGCTGAACGTGCCCGGGGCGTCGAGCCGGCGGGCGAGCTCGGCCATGATCCACAGCTCGTCCCGGGTCCCGGGCGGCGGGTCCACGGCGCGGCGGCGGCGCAGCACCCGGCCCTCGAGGTTCGTCATGGTGCCCTCCTCCTCGGCCCACTGCGGCACGGGCAGGACGAGGTCGGCGTACTCGGCGGTCTCGGAGAGGAAGAGGTCGCCGACCACCAGGAAGTCCAGCGCCTGCAGCCCGCGGACCACGGCGTGCGTGTCCGGGGCGCCGACGACCACGTTGGAGCCGTTGACCCACAGGCAGCGGACGCCGCCCTCGGTGCCCAGGGTGGTCAGCATTCGCACCGCCGGGATCCCCGCACCGGGCAGCTCGTCCGGGTCCACGCCCCACACCCCGGCCACGTGGGCGCGGGCGGAGGGGTCCTCGATGCTGCGGTAGCCGGGCAGCTGGTCGGCCTTCTGGCCGTGCTCCCGCCCGCCCTGCCCGTTGCCCTGCCCGGTCAGCGTTCCCCAGCCGGACCCCTCCCGCCCGGGCAGGCCCAGGAGCAGGGCGAGGTTGATCGCTGCGGTCGCGGTGTCCGTGCCGTCCACGTGCTGCTCCACCCCGCGGCCGGTGAGCACGTAGGTGCCCGCACGCTGCCGGGCCAGCAGCCGGGCGGCGCGGCGGATCCGCTCCGCCGGGACGCCGGTGACCTGCTCGACCCGCTCGGGCCACCACGCGCTGACGCTCGGCAGGAAGGACGCGAGCCCGGTGCTGCGCTCCTCGAGGTACTCCGTGTCGGCGAGGCCCTCGTGCAGCACCACGTGGGCCAGGCCCAGCAGCAGCACCAGGTCCGAGCCGGGAGTGGGCTGGAGGTGCAGCCCGCCGTCGTCGTCCGTCAGCCGGGCCGTGGCGGAGCGGCGGGGATCGACGACGACGAGGCCCCCGTGCCGGCGCGCGTGCTCCAGGTGCTGGACGAACGGGGGCATGGTCTCGGCGGGGTTCGTGCCCAGCAGCAGGACGGTGTGGGCCGCGGCGAGGTCCGTGACCGGGAACGGCAGACCCCGGTCCAGGCCGAGCGAGCGGTTGGCGGCGGCCGCGGCGGAGGACATGCAGAACCGGCCGTTGTAGTCGATCCGCGAGGTCCGCAGCGCCACCCGCGCGAACTTCCCCAGCTGGTAGGCCTTCTCGTTGGTCAGCGAGCCGCCGCCGAAGATCCCCACCCCGTCCCGGCCGTAGCGCTCCTGCGCGGTCCGGAGCTCCGCGGCCATCCGGTCCAGGGCCGTCTCCCAGGACACCTCCTGGAACACCCCGTCCGCTCCGCGCAGCAGGGGCGCGGTGAGCCGCGCCGGGTCGGCGAGCAGCTCCGCCGACGTCCAGCCCTTCCGGCACATCCCGCCCCGGTTGGTGGGGAACTGCCGGGCGGCGACCTCGGGGTAGCCCTGCGCCGCGGCGGCCACCGAACCGGTGTCCAGGGTCATGGCGCACTGCAGGGCGCAGTAGGGGCAGTGGGTCGCCGTGGTGCTCATGCGGGGGTCCTCCTGGTGTGGTCCGGGCGGGGCGGGGCGGGCTCAGATGTGGCTGTCGCCCATCTCGGTGCCCGGGCGCAGGTAGCAGCACCAGGTCACGGCGAGGGCCACCACGTAGAAGGCCACGAAGCCGTAGAACGCCGCGCTGTAGGCCCCGGTGGTGCTGTTCGAGAGGTTGAGCGCCTGCGGGATCAGGAAGCCGCCGTACGCGCCGACCGCCCCGATCAGCCCGAGGGCGGCCGAGGCCTTGCGCTCGGTGGAGACCGCGGCGTCCTGCCGCCGCCGCAGCCCCAGCACCCGGTAGATCGAGGGGATCATCCGGTAGGTGGAGCCGTTGCCCATGCCCGCCGCGGTGAACAGCAGCAGGAACAGGCCCAGGAACAGCCAGAAGTTGGCCAGCGGGAGCGTCAGCACCACGGCGAGCGCGAGCAGCGCCATCACCGCGAACACCGCGACCGTCATCGGGGCGCCGCCGAAGCGGTCCGCCAGCCGGCCCCCGTAGGGGCGGGAGACCGAGCCGACCAGGGGGCCCAGGAACGCCAGGGACAGCGACGCCGCGCCCACGCCGAAGGACGAGAACCCCGGGAAGGTGTCCGCGATGAGCTTCGGGAAGACGCTGGAGAAGCCGATGAAGGACCCGAAGGTGCCCACGTAGAGGAAGGACATGATCCAGAAGTGCGGCTCCCGGACCGTGGCCAGGGATCCCGCCACGTCCCCCTTGGCGTGCGAGAGGTTGTGCATGTACTTCCGGGCGCCCCACGCGGCGAGCAGGATGAACGGCACCCAGATCCACCCGGCCAGCGGGAGGTCCAGCGCCCCGGCCGCGAGGACCGTGACGGCGATCGGGACGAGCAGCTGCGCCACCGCGGTGCCGAGGTTGCCTCCGGCCGCGTTGAGCCCCAGCGCCCACCCCTTCTCCCGCACGGGGTAGAAGAAGGTGATGTTGGCCATCGAGGAGGCGAAGTTGCCGCCGCCGAAGCCGGCCGTGGCCGCCAGGAGCAGCATCACCGCGAAGGGCGTGCCCGGGTTGCCGACCGCCAGGGCCAGGCCCACCGTGGGGATGAGCAGCAGCAGGGCCGAGACCACGGTCCAGTTCCGCCCGCCGAACCGGCCCACCATGAAGGTGTACGGGATGCGCAGCGTGGCGCCCACGAGGGACGGGATGGAGATGAGCCAGAAGATCTGCGAGTCGCTGAAGGCGAAGCCCGCCGCCGGCAGGTAGATCACGGTGATGGCCCACAGCTGCCAGACGGCGAAGCCGAGGAACTCCGCGAAGACGGACCACGTGAGGTTGGTGCGCGCGATCGGGCGGCCGGTGGACTCCCAGAACGCGGGGTCCTCGGGCCGGTAGCCGTCCAGCCAGCGGCCGGGGCGCTCGCGCAGGGCGAGCGGCGGGGGCGCCGTCGTGCTCGGTGCCGTGGTGGCCGGGTCGGGGTGCAGTTCTGAGCTCACGGGGGACCTCCTGGGCGAGCGGGGCGGAGCACGGCGACGGCGGCGTGCGGTGCTCCCACGCTACGAACCCCGTGTTTCCGCGTCCGACGGCAGGGGTAACGCCCCGGTGCACTTCCGCTCACAGTCCCGCCCGGCCCGTGTGAGACCGTCCCGGTCCCCCTGGCCCTTCTGCCGCGCCGACGCCCCCGTCACCGGCCCCCTGCCCCACCCTGGTGCGCCGAGTCCCCCGTCACCGGCCCCCTCACGCGGCGAGTCCCCAGCCCAGTGGCACTCCCCCAGGAAATGGAGTGGGGAGATGCGACCGGGTTGGGGACTCGACGGCACGGGCAGGGGCCTAGCTGGCCAAGGGCCTGGGGCCTGGTCAGGGCGGCGGGGTCAGCGCTCCGCGACCGCGCGGGAGATGCGCTTCGAGGTGCGGGCCACCAGCTTCTCCAGCGGGCCCTGCCCCACCGCTCGCTGCCAGGCGACGGCGAGCAGGCCGAACGCGGCGATCTGCATCCAGAACCAGAACGCCGGGTGCAGCTCGTAGACCTCGAGGGAGAGGAACAGCAGGTGCAGGGTGTAGAGCGTGAACGTCATGGACCCGGCGGCCGCCAGCGGCGTGAGGGCCTTGCCGATGAGCCGTGCCAGGAGCAGGAACGCCCCGAGCGCGAACGCGGCCATGCCGAGGCTCAGCAGCAGCGCCACCGGGGTGTTGCTGTGCGGGGCCGGCACCATGAGCCACCACAGGGTGGTGGTCGGCAGGGACGGGTCCGGGCCGAAGACGAGGATCTCGTCGATCTGCGCCTCGGTCAGCCACGGGGTGGCCGCCCAGATCCGGTCGTAGACGCCGAGGGCCAGCAGCGCCGCCATGGACACCGTCCAGGAGAGCAGGGCCAGCGCCGCCCCGGCGCCCACGAGCCACAGCTGCACCCGCCGGTTCGTGAGGTTCATCCGCCCCAGGGCGATGCCCGCGCACAGGTAGGCCATGTACGGCAGGGCCGGGTAGGTGCCGGTCAGCAGCAGCTGGGAGACCACCGTGACCGGGTCCGTGACCAGGTTCCACAGGGTGGGGTTGCCGTAGACGTGCGCGGGCAGGACGTCCACGGCCCACTGCATCAGGAACGGGGCCAGCACGGTGAATGCCGCCGCGCTGATCAGCAGGTGGCGGATGCGCAGGCCCAGGAACGGATTGGCCAGCAGGAAGAACATCCCGTAGTAGATCAGGATGTTGTCCACCGGCGGGGCCACGAAGCCCACGAGGAACCCGACGAGGGCGATCACCGCGGCGCGGCCCACCAGCCCCGCCCGGTCCCCGGCCAGGCGCCGGCCCGTGTGCGGGGTGCGGCCCCCGGAGAGGAACGCGAGGCTCACCCCGGCCAGCGTCGCGAAGAGCGCCGCCGAGTGCCCGGCGAACAGCGACCAGCTCAGGGAGGCGTTCTCCCCGGCCGCGTCCACGACGGGCATGGTGTGCACGGCGACCATCCCGAGCAGGGCGAAGCCCCGGGCGGCGTCCACGCCGATCAGCCGCCGCCGGGTGCGCCGGCCGGAGGCGCCGGGCACGTTGAGCACCGCGGTGCCCCCGCCGCGGGTGGCGCTCCCGTGCTCAGCGCTCACGGGTGGTCCCTCCGGCGGGCACGGCCTCGAGCGCCTCGGCGTGCAGCGGGCGGATCGGGTTGCCGCCCCAGGTGCTGCCGGCGGGCACGGTCTCCTGGGCCATGACCAGGGAGCCCGGGCCCACGGTGGCGCCGGCCTCGACGGTGCTGCCGGGCAGCACGAAGCTGTTGGGCCCCAGGGTGGAGCCCGCCTCCATCGACACGGGCTGCAGACGCATGATGCGGTCGTGGAACAGGTGGGTCTGGAGCACGGTGCCGCGGTTGACGGACACGCCCCGGCCCAGGTGCACGAGGTCGAACTCGGGCAGCCACCAGGTCTCGCACCACACGCCGCGCTCGATCTTCGCGCCCATGAGCCGGGCCCAGGCGTTGAACACCGGGGAGCCCACGGCCAGGCGGATCAGACCGGGCACGGCCAGGGACTCCGCGAAGGTGTCGGCGAGCTCGTTGCGCCACACGAAGGAGCTGAACAGCGGGCGCTCGCCCTCGCGGAAGCGGCCCATCAGGGCCCACTTGACCAGCACGGGGACCAGGGCGGCCAGCACGCCGGCGGCGAGCACCACGGGCGTGGCCCACAGCAGCGCCGAGACGATGCCCTCGAGGCCTCCCCCGGCCCGCATGTAGACGGTGGTGAGCACGAAGACGATCGCGAGGTCGATCCACGCGGTCACCATGAACGGCACGGCGCGCAGCGACTCCACGAGCGTGCGGGCCACCACCAGGCGCCGGCGGGGCCGGTAGGTGACGGCCTCGTCCGCGCTGTCGCTGACCCGGCTGATCGGCTCGGGCAGCCGGCCCAGCCAGGACGTGCCGCGCTCGGCCTCGGCCGGGGCGGAGGAGAGCACGGCGACCAGGGAGTCCTCGGGGACGTCCCGGTCCGGGCCCACGATCGCGGAGTTGCCCACGAAGGAGCGCTCCCCCACGGTCGAGGGGCCCACGTGGATCCAGCCGAAGCCGACGCGGGCGGAGCTGACCATGGAGTGGTCGGCCATGAAGGAGCCGGACTCGAAGGTGGTGAGGTGCGGCAGGGTCTCCACGGTGGAGATCTCCACCTGGCTGCCCACCCGGGCGCCCAGCAGCCGCAGGAAGAACGGGGTGGCGATGGACGCGTAGACCGGGTAGGTCGAGACGAGGCTCTTCTGCAGCAGCACGCCGGTCAGCCACACGGCCCAGCCCACGGTGCCGTCGGCCGGGTGGTGGCCGGGACGGATCAGCAGCGCGAGCGCGCGCACGACCAGCACGAGCAGGGCCAGGTAGACGAGGACCGTGAGCACGGCGAAGACCGGCACCCACAGGGCCATGACGGGGAAGACCTGTTCGTAGAGCTCCAGCCCGCGCACCTGGGTGAAGACGAGCAGTGCGCCGGGGACCACGGCCAGCACGGGCAGGATGCCCACGGTGCCGAGGCCCAGGGCGTAGAGCAGCCCGGTCAGGAACCGGTTGCTGCGCCCGGGGGCCCACTCGAGCCAGGACTCCCCGGCGGGACCGAGGTCCTCGAGCGGGGAGCCGCTCTGCAGGCGGCCGGCGGGGACGGTGCCGGTGACGTGGGAGCCGGGGTCGACCTCCGCGCCGTTCTCGACGACGGCGTCCGGGCTCAGCAGCGTGCGGGTGCCGATCCGGGCGTTCTCGCCCACGGTCACGCCGCCCAGGTGGAGGACGTCGCCCTCGAGCCAGTAGCCGGAGAGGTCGACCTCGTGCTCGACGGCCGCCCCGGCGCCGATGCGGGCCATGCCGCTGACGGGGGGCATCGTGTCGAGGTGGGCGTGGCGGCCCACCCGGTTGCCGAGCAGCCGGAAGAACAGCACCATCACGGGGGTGCCCATGAGGGGCTCGAACTTGTTGAAGATCAGGATCCGCTCGGCCATCCAGACCCGCAGGTGGGTCCAGGAGCCGCGGGCGTGGGCGCCGGGGCGCAGCCGGAAGGTGAGCAGCCGGATGAACAGCGCGGTGAGCACCAGCCGGCCGGGCAGGGCGAAGAGCACGAGCCAGCCGACCACCAGGGGCAGCAGCGGCGGGTTCGGGACCCAGCCCGCGCCGAGCACGTTGAAGAGCAGCCAGACGACGATCGCGGCGCCCAGCACGTAGCGCAGCCCCGACACGGCGTAGAGGCCCACCAGGAAGGGGACCTGCACGAGGCCGTTCCAGCGCGGGACGTCCGCCACCCGGCGCTCGCGCGCGGCCTCCTGGGCCACGACGTCGACGCGCGGCAGCGCGGCCAGGTAGGCGTGCATCCCGGCGAGCGTGGGGTGGCGGTAGATCTCGGCGATCGCGGCGTCCGGGTAGGTGCGGCGGATCTCGGAGACGAGCTTGGCCACCGCCACGGAGGTGCCGCCGAGGGCGAAGAAGTCGCTGTCCTCGTCGATGGGCAGGGGGCCGAGCTGGTCGGCCCACAGGGCGGCGAGCCACTCGAGCTCGGCGTCGATCGCCGAGCTCTCCGCGGCGGCGCCGGCGGCGGGCAGCGGCCAGGGCAGGGCCTTGCGGTCCACCTTGCCGGAGGTCTTCAGCGGCAGCTCGTCCATCAGGGTCAGCGCGGGCACC
Organism: Kocuria sp. NPDC057446; assembly: GCF_042802875.1. Classification (NCBI taxonomy): domain Bacteria; kingdom Bacillati; phylum Actinomycetota; class Actinomycetes; order Micrococcales; family Micrococcaceae; genus Kocuria; species Kocuria sp. NPDC057446. Next base: position 22,191 of record NZ_JBHVDI010000037.1, read on the forward strand.
ATCTGGCCCGGCAGCCGGTCGGCGAGCAGGCGGCGGGCGTCGGCGAGGTCCACCGAACCGGGGGCCTCGGCCACGAGGTAGCCCACGAGGACCTGGTTTCCGGCCGGGGTGGTGTGCACGGCGGCGGCGCCGGCCTGCACGCCGGGCAGCCGGGACATCTGCTCGTCGATCTCGCCCATCTCCACGCGGCGGCCGGAGATCTTGACCTGGTCGTCGGCGCGGCCCACGAAGACGATGCCCTCGGGGTCGGCGCGCACGAGGTCGCCGGAGCGGTAGGCCCGCTCCCAGCCCAGGGAGTCCATGGGCGCGAACTTCTCGGCGTCCTTGGCGGGGTCCAGGTAGCGGCCCAGTCCCACGCCGCCGATGATCAGCTCGCCCTCCTCGCCCCAGCGCACGGGGTTGCCGGCGGTGTCGACGATCGCCAGCTCCCAGCCGGGCAGCGGCAGGCCGATGCGCACGGGCGGCTCGCCGGTGAGCACGGCACCGGTGGCGATGACGGTGGCCTCGGTGGGCCCGTAGGTGTTCCAGACCTCGCGGCCGGGGTGCACCAGGCGGGCGGCGAGCTCGTTGGGGCAGGCCTCGCCGCCGAAGATCAGCAGGCGGATGCGGCTCAGCGCCTCCGCCGGCCACATCGAGGCGAGCGTGGGCACCGTGGAGACGGCGGTGATGCCCCGCTCGACGAGCCACGGGCCCAGGTCGGTGCCCGAGCGCACCACGGCGCGGGGTGCCGGGACGAGGGCGGCGCCGGAGCGCCAGGCCAGCCACATCTCCTCGCACGAGGCGTCGAAGGCCACGGAGAGCCCCGCCATCACGCGGTCGCCCGGGCCCAGGGGGCGCCGGGGCAGGTACAGCTCCGCCTCGGCGTCCACGAGGGCGGCGGCCGAGCGGTGGCTGATCGCCACGCCCTTGGGCTTGCCGGTGGAGCCGGAGGTGAAGATGATCCAGGCGTCGTCGCCGGTGCCGGGCTGGCGGCAGTCGGCGCCCGCACGGACCCCGCCGCGCGGCTGCAGGGCCAGGCCCGCGCCGTAGACGGCGCACACCGAGGCCTCCTCCCAGACGGTGTTCGCCCGCTCGTCGGGGTCGTCGAAGTCGACCGGGACGTAGGCGGCGCCGGCGAAGATCGTGCCGAGCACGGCCACGTAGAGGTCCACGGTCCCGGAGGGGACGCGGATGCCCACGCGGTCCCCGCGGCCGATGTCGAGGTCCCACAGGCGCTGGGCCTGGGCCTCGACGCGCTCCAGGAACTCGGCGTAGGAGAGCACCGTGGTCCCGTCGTCGACGGCCACCGCGTCCGGGTGGCGCGAGACGGTGTCCATGACGATGTCCACGAGCGTGCGCGGGGCCGGTGCGGACGCCACGGGGAAGATCGCACGTCCGGGGACCTGCGGCATGGGCTGCGTGTGCAGCGCGCGGTCGAGGACCTCGCTCTCCCCCATCGGGTCCTGCTCCGGATACCGGTCCTCGAGCAGGTGCCGCCCGCCTCCCTGGCGGGTCGAGCCGCTGCGCGTGGTTGGGCGCACTGTCATTGATTCCCCCATCGACTTCGCTGCCGCTGCGGATCTGCACAGCGGCCGGTGTCGGCAGGAAGAACGGACCCAGGGACCGGACGGACCGGTTGGAAGGCTCCCTGGGAGCACGCGCGCGGATCAGCGCGGTGCCGAGAGTGATTGTTCAGCCGTGATGCCCCCGCATCGGCCTTCCCCCTGAGCCGGCTCCCCTGCCAGCTTCTCTACTGCACCGTACGACCGGTCATGTGCGTTTGCAAGTTGGAAGGGGCGCCCCGGCCCGCTGCGCGGCCGGCGCCCTCCCTCCTGTGCCGCGCCGTTCCGCGGATCGGGCGCTGACCAGGGACGACGACGAGAGATCAGTCACGTCGGCGTGTCGCGGGCTCCCGGAAGGGCGCTGCCGAGGGACCGGACGAGAGCTCCGCCGCGGGCTCCGGACCGGAATCCAGGGCGCTCTCCGCGGTGATCTCCCCGGAGGTCTCTCCTGCGGTCAGCGCGGCGTCGAGCACCCGGGCCTCCGGCAGCTCGAAGTGGTCCACGCCCTCGCGGTAGCGCACGCTGGTCCGGGCCCAGCCGGCGTCCTCGTACCAGGCGTGCCCGGCGGTCGCGGCGGAGAGCGCGTCGAAGGGGGCCCAGGGGTCGGTGCCGTCGTCGTCGAGCCCCACGTCCCAGTGCAGGACCAGCTGCTCGAGCTGCTCGTCCGTGGGCCGCGAGTCCCCGCCGGACGGGGCCCCGCCGCCGCCGGAGAGCAACGCGCCGCCGCCGGCCAGGAAGTCCGCGCGGTCGGCCAGCATCTCGTAGCTGATGAACTCGGCGCCCCCGGAGTAGCCGTGCAGCCACGTGCGGGAGCGGTCGATGTCGTACTCGGCGAAGATCCGCTGCTCGGCCAGGGCCACGAACCAGTCGGCGTTGCCGTCGAGGTCCTCCCACCAGGTGGGCTCGCCCTGCCGGTCCGGGGTGCGGGGCGCCACGAGCACCGCGTTGTGCGAGCGGGCGACCTCCGCGAGGCAGGACACCTTGTGCTCCGGGTGGTGGTACTCGTAGGCCCCGTCCCCGTGCAGGCGGAAGACCACGCCCACCGGCTCGCTCCAGTCGATGCCGTCGGCGAAGACGTGGTAGCTGCTGGTCGTGCCGTCGTGCTCGAAGGCGACGTCGAGCCGGTCCGAGGGCCCCTCCGCCCAGCGCGGCCCGCCGGAGAGCGCCGGGCCGGCATCGAGCGGGTGGCCGACCCCGCGCGGGGCGACGCTCACGCCCTCGAGGCCGTAGGCGGCGCAGGAGACCGGGTCCCCGGGCGCCGGGGACGGCGTCCACGCCCACCGGCCCACGACCGTCGCGGCGAGCAGGAGCAGCGAGACGGCGGTGAGAATGCCCACATCGACGGCCCGGCCGGATCCGCGGCGCGGCGCGGTCTCGCCCGGTCCCGTCGGTGTTTTCACCCGTCCATCCTAGGCGGGAGCGCCGCCGCCGGCCGCCACCCGATTATTGGGTTCGCAACCGTTCCCCCATAATCGGCCAGGACCGTTCGGGGGGACGGCGCCCCCCACTTCCTCCTTCCGTGGTCTGTCCACCGCAGCAGAGGAGAAGATTCCGCGTGACCATCACCGCACGCTCGCAGGCCGAGCAGAGCGCCCCTGAGATCCAGGAGCAGCCGCCGGCCCAGGAGGGGCTGCGCCGCAGCCTCAAGCCCCGCCACCTGACCATGATCGCGATGGGCGGGGCCATCGGCACCGGCCTGTTCGTGGCCTCGGGCAACACCATCGCCACCGCCGGCCCCGGCGGGGCCCTGCTGGCCTACGTGGTCATCGGCTTCATGGTCTTCCTGCTCATGCAGTCCCTGGGCGAGATGGCCACCTACCTGCCCGTCTCGGGCGCCTTCGAGGAGTACTCCACCCGCTTCGTCAGCCCCTCCTTCGGCTTCGCCATCGGCTGGAACTACTGGTACAACTGGGCGATCACCGTCGCCGCCGAACTCGTCGCCGCCGCGCTGATCATGCGCTACTGGTTCCCGGACGTGCCCTCGTGGATCTGGTCCGGGACCTTCCTGGCGATCCTGTTCGCCCTCAACGCCCTCAGCGCCCGGGCCTACGGCGAGACCGAGTTCTGGTTCTCCCTCATCAAGGTGGTCACCGTGGTGATCTTCCTGGGGCTCGGCATCCTGATGATCGTCGGGATCCTGGGCGGGGAGTCGCCCGGCTTCGAGAACTGGACCACCGGGGAGGCGCCCTTCGTGGGCGGCGGCCTCGGCATCCTGGCGATCTTCATGGTGGCCGGCTTCTCCTTCCAGGGCACCGAGCTCGTCGGTGTGGCCGCCGGTGAGGCGGAGAACCCGGAGAAAAACGTGCCCAAGGCCATCCGCACCGTGTTCGTGCGCATCCTGCTCTTCTACGTGGGCGCGATCACCGTGATCGGCTTCCTCATCCCCTACACCAGCCCCCAGCTGCTGGGCAGCGGCGTGGAGGACATCTCCATCTCCCCGTTCACCCTGGTCTTCCAGAACGCGGGAGTGCTGGCGGCGGCCTCGGTGATGAACGCGGTGATCCTCACCGCCATCCTCTCGGCCGGCAACTCCGGGCTCTACGCCTCCACCCGCATGCTCTGGGCGCTGGCCGACAGCGGCAAGGCCCCGAAGTTCCTCGCGAAGGTCAACCGCCGCGGCGTGCCCATGAACGCGCTCATCGCCACCACCGTGGTGGGCGGGGCGTCCTTCCTCACCACGCTCATCGGGGACGGCGACGCCTACGTGTGGCTGGTCAGCGCCTCCGGGCTGGCCGGGTTCATCGTGTGGATGGGCATCGCGTGGAGCCACTACCGCTTCCGCAAGGCCTACACCGTCCAGGGCAAGGACCTGGCGGACCTCCCCTACCGGGCACGGTTCTTCCCGCTCGGGCCCATGGTGGCGCTCGTGCTGTGCGCCGTGGTGATCCTCGGGCAGAACTACCAGGCGTTCATCGGCGACATGGACCTCATGGCCGCCCTGACCGCCTACATCGGGCTGCCGCTGTTCCTGGCCCTGTGGCTCGGCCACAGGCTGGTCACCGGCTCGAAGCTGGTCCGCTACGAGGACGCCGACCTCACCCGCGTCCGCGGCTGACACCCCGGCCCCGCCTCGCGGCCACCCCGCGCGCCGAGTCCCCACGTTCTGGACCAGCGCTCCCGCCGAGCCCCCAGGTTCAGGGCTCCTTTTCCGCCGAGCCCCCAGTCCGGTCGCAGTTCCCCCAGACTATTTC